>JAKAHU010000221.1 GCA_021825385.1 Chloroflexota bacterium
GGCCTCGGAGAGCGAGCTCTTCACGCTCACCAACCAGGCCCGAGCGGCCGCCGGCCTGAAGCCGCTGAAGAACGATTCGGCCCTCGTGGGCTTCGCCCGCTGGCGGAGCCAGGACATGGGCGACCGCGACTACTTCTCGCACACCATCCCGCCCAGCGGCAAGATGGTCTTCGACTACATGCAGGACCAGGGCTACTGCTTCAACCTTGCCGGCGAGAACCTCGGCTGGAACACGTACCCCGACGAGTCGGCGACGGCGGCTGTCCAGGACATGTTCATGAACTCCCCCAGTCACCGGGCGAACATCCTCGGCGCCTCCTGGGATGTGATGGGGATCGGCGCCTACCAGGCGGCCAGCGGCAAGAAGTACTGGACGGTGCTCTTCGCCGACAAGTGCGGCACCGCGGCGCCGAAGCCGACCCCGACCGCCACCCCGAAGCCGACTCCGAAGCCGACTCCGACCGCCACGCCGCGGCCGACCCCAACCGCCACCCCGAAGCCGGCCCCAACCGCCACGCCACGGCCGGCCCCGACGGAGGTGGCGACCCCGGCCCCGACGGAGGCAGCGACCCCGACCCCGACTCCAACTCCGGACCTGACGCCGGCCGCACCGGCCGAACCCGCTGACGATGCCGTCCGGGTTCGTCCCGGCACGAGCGGAACTGATCATGCCAGCCCCGGGCCCGCCGCTCCGGCCGAGTCCCCGGCCAGCCCGGTCCTGCCTCCCGGCCAGACGCTCCGCGTCGTCACCCCGGTCGCGCCGCTCGGTCTGGTCGAGTCGATCGTCGGCGACGTCGCGGCGCTCTTCTTCGGCGCGTAGGGCCCCGTTCGGCCGCGGACAGGAGTGACCTCTCCCGCCCGCCGCCTGGCGAATTGCCGGCCGGGGTGGGTCGAGGCGGTACACTCGCGGTCACGATGACCACCGGCCTTCCTGACTCGACAATCGGCCAGCCGATCCTCGAGGCGCACCAGCTCACGAAGCGCTATCGCCTGGGCGCCACGAGCGTGGAGGCGCTGCGCGGGGTCTCGCTCAGCGTGCGGGCCGGCGAGTTCGTGGCCCTGATGGGTCCGTCCGGCTCGGGCAAGAGCACGCTCCTCCATCTCCTCGGCGGCCTCGATCGGCCGACGAGCGGCGAGGTGATCCTCGATGGCGAGACGGTCAGCCGGCTCTCGGATGACCGGGCGACTCGCCTCCGGCGGGAGAAGACCGGCTTCGTCTTCCAGTTCTTCAACCTGATCCCGCTGCTCGACGTGCGCGAGAACATCGCCCTGCCGTTCACGATCGCCGGCCAGGACCCCCGGAGTGGGGAGCCGGCCGCCCGGATCCGGGAGGTGATCGAGCTCGTCGATCTGGCCGGCAAGGAGCGCCACCGGCCCGACCAGCTGTCGGCCGGCGAGCAGCAGCGGGTGGCCGTGGCCCGGGCCCTCGTCACCCGGCCGGCCCTCCTCCTGGCCGACGAACCAACCGGCAACCTCGACTACACGACCGGCGGCGAGATTCTCCACGCCCTCTGGCGCTCATGTGTCGAACGGGGCCAAACGATCATCCTCGTCACCCACGACGCGAAGGCGGCCGCCTATGCCGACCGGGTGTGCGTCGTCCAGGATGGTCGGATCCTCGAGGAGATCGAGCTCGGCCGGCGTGAGGACCACGCCGCGACGCCGCTGATCACGCGCCTCGCTCAGCTCGGCCTGTAGCGGCGGCGGGCGCGATGCGGCGGCTCTCCTCGCTCGCCTGGCGGAGCCTCGTCGCGCGCCGGGCACGAACCTTCCTGACGATCATCGGGATCGCGCTCGGGGTCGGCGTCCTGTTCGCCACCCTGATCACGAACGCCGGGATCGAGCGCTCGAGCGAACGGACGGTTCGCGACATCGTCGGCCGCGCCGACCTCCGGGTGACGGCCCTCGGAGAGGCCGGGCTGAGCAGCTCCACCCTGGCCGCGATTGCCACCACCCCGGGGGTCGCGGTCTTCTCACCCGAACTCCAGCAACGCACGTACCTCCAGCGCGAGCCCGGCCTGGCGGCGACCGGCTACGAGGACCCGGTCACGGTGCTCGGGGTCGACCCGGCAGCCTACGGCCACCTCCACGACCTGCCGATCGTGGCCGGTTCGCCGCTCGCGACGATCGACGAGCCGAGCGTGCTGATCACCCGGCGCCTGGCCGACGCGACCGGTCTCGCCCCCGGGGCCCGGCTGACGATGCTCGGCGCGGGGGCGGCCGGCCCCGTCCCGTACCGGATCGTCGGGATCGTCGCCGGCGACGGCCCGCTCTTGGGGACGCTCGGGCGAACGGTGATCCTCCCGATCGAGGCCGCACGACGACTGTTCGGGCTCGAAGGCGCCAGCCGCGCCGATCTCGGGCTCGCCCCGGGCGTGTCGGTCACCTCCGTCAGCGCCGCGCTCGAGCAGCGCCTGACCCGCCAGCCGTACGTCCTCTCGACCCCGTCCGATCTCGCCGCATCGCTCCGCGCGTCGGCGGCCGACTTCCAGGCAACGACCGCGCTGCTGGCGGCGATCGCGCTCTTCGTCGGGGCGTTCCTGATCTTCAACACGCTCTCGATGACCGTTGCCGAGCGGGTTCGCGAGGTTGGCCTGCTGCGCGCCGCCGGCACGACCCGTCGCCAGGTGAACGGCCTGATCCTGTTCCAGGCGACCGTGCTCGGGTGGGCCGGCTCGCTCCTCGGCCTCGTGGTGGGGGCCGCGATCGCGCTCGGGACGGCCGCCGCCGTCGGCCGGGCCGGTGACGTGCCGCTGGGCGGTCTGGACGTGACCCCCGATGGGACGGCCCTGGCGGTCGCGACCGGCCTGCTGGTGACGCTCGCGGCGGCGATCGAACCGGCCTGGCGGGCGGGGCGGATCTCGCCTGTCGAGGCGCTCAAGGCCAGGCTCGACCCCGCCAGCGGCCTCCAGGCCCGGCTGCGCTGGCTGGTCATCGTCTTCGTCGCGGTCGCCGTCGCTGGCGTCGTCGCCTGGCCCCGGAGCGCGGCCGAGGCCGGCCTCGGCCGGCCGCTCGCGGTCTACGGGATCCTGCTCGTGGCGACGATCCTGACCCCGTTCCTGCTCGGGCCGCTGGGCAGGATCGCCGGGCTGCCATTCGCGGTCCTCCTCCCGGCCGAGGAGCGGCTGACCCGCGGCGCGCTCGGGCGCGATCGGAGCCGGACCGCCCTGACCCTCGGGGCGCTCACGGTCGGTCTGGCGATGGTCGTGGCGATTGGCGGTCTGGCCCTGAACGCGCGCCAGGCGGCGACGGCCTGGTTGAGCGACGTCGTGCCCGGCGACGAGGTGATCACCTCGATTCGGCCGGCGGCCCTCGACGAGGGCCTCCAGGACGAGCTCGCCGCGGTCGACGGTGTGGAGCGGGTCACGCCGATCGCCACCTTCGAGCTTGCCCACGCCGGGCTGCGCGTCGACGCCGCCGCGATCGTCGGCGCCGACCTCCTGGCCGATGGCCGACTGCGCTTCGTCGCCGGCGACCGGGCCGGCGCCCTGGCCGCCCTCGACGCCGGCGGGGCGGTCGTCGTGCCCGAGGCGCTCGCCTCCCGGCTCGGGGTCCGGCTGGGGGACACGTTCGATGTCCTCGGTGGCAGCGGTGGCCCGGCCGCGCTCCGGGTGGTCGGGATCGCGGCCCGGACACTGCCCGGGCGGGGCGGCGAGGCCGTTCTCGTCGGCTGGCCCGACGCGCCCCGGCTCGGCGTCCTGGGGGCGGACTTCTTCGCCGTCCGATTCGCGCCCGGGCGAGCCGGCGAGGCCCGGCCGGCGCTCGAGTCGGTCGCCCGTAGCCTGGCCCTGGAGCCGAGCACGCTGGCGGCGGTCGAGGGCGCGATTGGCGGCGCGCTCGGGCGCCTGTTCGGGCTGTTCGACGCCCTGGCGATCCTGGCCGTGGTCATGGCCGGGCTCGGGATCGTGAACACGCTGACGATGAACGTCGTCGAGCGGGTGCGCGAGATCGGCGTCCTCCGTGCCACCGGGATGACCCGCGGCCAGGTGGCCCGGATGGTCGTGGTCGAGGCCGGGGTGGTGGGTCTGGTCGGTGCGATCCTCGGCGGCGGGGCCGGTCTCGTGGCCGGGGCCGTGATGGTCGCCCTGGCCGGGGGTGCTCCGGACGGCTTCGAGGTCCCCTGGGCGACGCTCCTCGTGGCCGGGATCATGGGGGTCGTGGTGGCCATGGTCGCGGCCTGGCAGCCGGCCCGCCTGGCGAGCCGGATCTCGATCATCCGGGCGCTCCAGTTCGAGTAGCGCTCGTCCGGTCGCCAAGTGGCGCTCGTCCGGACCGGCCCGCGCCTCTGGTAGACTCCCGCCGAGGCCGGACCAACGTCCGGACCCCGAACTGGAGTAGCCGATGACGCTCGCGACCTCGCGCCTGAATCGTCTCCCCGCGCCCGAACGAGGCATCACGATCGGCGACTTCCTCGTTCCGATCAGGATCGGTGAGCGCCTCAGCTCGCGCGCCCGTCACGCTGGGCTCGTGCTCGCCGGCGCGCTCCTGATCGCTCTCACCGCCCTGATCAGCTTCAGGATCGGCGACAACCCGGTGCCGTTCAGCGGCCAGACGTTCGGTGTCCTCCTCGTGGGCGGTGCGCTCGGCTTCCGGCGCGGCGTGCTCGCCAGCCTCCTGTACGTGGCGATCGGGGTGATTGGCTTGCCCGCCTTCGCCGAGCACAAGGGGGGCGTGGCGGTGATCGCCTCGGTTCAGGAGGGCCGGCTCGTGCTCGGTGCAACCGGCGGCTACCTCCTTGGGTTCCTCCTCGCCAGCGGGATCGTGGGCCGGCTGGCCGAGCTCGGCTGGGACCGGCGGTTGGGCGGCTCGGTGGCCGCGATGCTGATCGGCAACGCGGCGATCTATGCCGCCGGACTGCCCTGGCTGATGGCCGCGACCGGGATGTCGCCGGCCGACACGATCGCCAACGGCCTGACCCCGTTCGTCCTCTGGGACCTCGTGAAGCTGGCGCTCGCGGCCGGGGTCTTCCCGGTTGCCTGGTGGGTCGTCGGCCATCGACCTGGCGAGCGCTGAGCGGCCACCCGGCAGACCCGCGTGGGGCGAACCGCCCGATGGCCCGACAGCTCGGCGCCCTGCTCTCCGGACTCGGCGACGTGACCCGCCCCGAACCCTGATGAGCGACCCCGCGGCCGGGCAGGCCTTCCTCGACCGCGTCCGGGAGCGGTTGCCGGATCTCGCCCTCCTGCTCGACCCGCTCGAGCGGGAGGCCCATCGCCGCGACGAAACCGCCTATCTGGCCCCGGGCCTGCCGCTCGCGGTCGCCCTGCCGGAGACGACGGCCGAGGTCGCCGGGCTGGTCCGCCTGGCCGCCGAGCATCGCCTGCCGGTCGTGGCCCGCGGTGCCGGGACCGGTCTCTCGGGCGGCGCGGCCGGGATCGAGGGCGGCCTGACGATCGTCTTCACCCGGATGAACCGGATCCTGGAGATCGACCGCGAGAACCTCGTCGCGGTCGTCCAGCCGGGGATCGTCAACGCCGCCCTCAAGGCCGCCGTTGCCGAGCACGGTCTCTTCTACCCGCCCGATCCGGCGTCCTACGAGCAGTGCACGATCGGGGGCAACCTGGGCACGAACGCCGGCGGCCTGTGCTGCGTGAAGTACGGCCAGACCCGCGACTCGGTGCTCGGGCTCGAAGTCGTCCTGGCCGATGGCACGGTCATGCGGACCGGTGGGCGGAACATCAAGGATGTCGCCGGGTACGCCCTGACCCAGCTCTTCGTGGGCTCGCAGGGCACCCTCGGGCTGATCACGGAGGCGACCCTCCGCCTTCGCCCGGCGCCGCCGCCGCGCTCGACCCTGCTCGCCTTCTTCGGGACGCTCGAGGCGGCCGGGGCGGCCGTGAGCGGGATGACCGCGGCCGGTCTCGGCCTGGTCACGCTCGAGCTGATGGACCGGGTGACGATCGCCGCCGTCGACGACTGGCACCACCTGGGGCTCGATCGTGAGGCGGCCGCGATGCTGATGGTCGAGTCGGACCTGCCGGGGACGGGCGCC
>JAKAHU010000012.1 GCA_021825385.1 Chloroflexota bacterium
CGACCGATGAGCCCACGACCCCGTCGAACTCGGTGCCGGTCATCGCCGACGCGTTCGGGATGTCGGCCTCGATCCGTGCGGCGAGGGCTTCGGCGTCGGTTCCCTCGACCGGATAGACCGTGATGTCGGTCACGATCTGGTCCGCCCGCAGGCTCTGGCGGACGACCGGTGGCAGATCCGCGAAGTAGATCTCCTGGGCTGCCGCGAGCGGCACGATCACGGTCGCGTCCGGCGCAGTCAGGGTCGGCTCGAGGATCCCGACGACGTTGAACGTCCTGTCCCGGATCTCGAGCGTGTCGCCGATGCTCTTGCCGAGCTTGCGGGCGAGGGCGGAGCCGAGCACGGCCACGAGGGAATCGGCGTCTCCAGCGGTGAGCGCGCGACCCTGGGCGACCTGGGCGTCGTACATCTGGTTGCCCTGATCGGCGCCGGGCGGGTCTCCGACGACCATGTCGGGCATGCTGATCCCGCCCATCGACGCGGGATCGAGGAGGGTGCTGACGCCCGGGACGGCCGCGGCCACCCCTGGGATCGCGGCGATGTCATGGACCAGGGTGATCGCCATCGGGCTGTCTCCGGCCAGCCCACCGGACTTGTCGGTGACGACGATCTTGCCCGCGTAGTACTCGCTGCCGATGGCGACGATCGCGCTGATCTTGTTGGCCATCGAGCCGAACACGACGAGGGCCCAGATGCCGATCGTGATGCCGGTGACGGTCAGGGCGGTCCGGAGCCGCCGTCGGGCGAGGTTGCGTAACAGACGCATGCGAAGTCTCCCTTTGGGTGGTGGGTGATGAGGGCAGCCGTGGTGCGGCGAGGCAGCAGTCGCCCCGTGCTCAGACGGTGATGACGACCTTCCCTCGAGCGTGTCCGGCTTCGAGATACCGGAGCGCGTCCGGGCTCTCGCTCAGCGGGTACGTCCGATCGATGACCGGCGTGACCTTCCCGTCCTCTACGAGTCCCTTGAGGGCCACCAGGTCGTCGCTCGTGACGCGCGCCGTGAACGCACGCATCTTCTGGCTGACGAACCGGGATATCACGAGCGCGCGGAGGATCGGACCGGCGGGACCGACCCAGTTGCTGCGGCCGCCATGGGAGAGGAGCAGCGTCCCCGTCGGTTCCAGGGCGCGCCGGCAGTCCGACACCGAGCGGTTGCCCACGAGGTCGAGGATGAGGTCGTATCGCTTCGAGGCCCGGGTGAAGTCCGCCGCGGTGTAGTCGACGACGTGGTCGGCGCCGATCGAGCGGACCATCTCCACGTTCCGCGTGCTGCACACGCCGGTCACGTCGGCGCCGAACGCCTTCGCGATCTGCACGGCGAAGGTCCCGACGCCTCCGGCCGCCCCGTTGACCAGGACTGTCTGGCCCCGCTGGATCCGGCCATGGTCGCGGATGGCCCGGAGTGCCGTGACAGCCGCGACGGGCATGGCGGCGGCCTGCACGAACGTGAGGTTGGCCGGCTTGGGCGCCAGCCCGCTCTCGGAGGCAAGCGCGTATCCGGCAAAGGTGCCCAGGCCCACGCCATAGACTTCGTCGCCCGGGTGGAACCGGGTCACGTTCCTGCCGACCGCCTCGACCTGGCCCGCGAGATCCCTTCCCCGGGTGCTGCGCCTGGGGCCGCGGAGTCCGAACCCGGCGCGCGACCCGACGCCCCGCACGATGTACGGCAGCCCGCGGATGTAGTGCAGGTCGTATGGATTGGCGGAGGCCGCGTGGACGCGGACGAGCACGTCATCGCCCCCGACGACCGGCCTCTCGACGTCCCGGAGCTCGAGCGCGTCAGGTGCGCCGTATCTGTCCTGGGCGATCGCCCTCATCGTGTCCTCCCGGTCGGTTGCATCCCATCGGTTGTCGATGCGGGCAGCGTCCTCCCGGAGGGGATGAGCGTCATACCTCCGGGGAGCTATTCGGGGGACTAATCGACGGTCTCGATCCGTGCGGTCAGGCGGCGCATGTTCGCGGTCACCCTGCGCCGGACGAGGCGCTGCACGACCGGCCGAAGCAGACGTCGCCCCGGCAGCGCCATCCGAAGTCGATTCGTCACGAAGGTCTGCGGCCCCCGATCCTCCAGCCTCCAGTCGAATGCAAGTCCGGAGCCCGGGGTCGTGCTCGCGACCGAGATCGCCTGATCGGGCGCGAACGCGGTCACGGCGAAGGTCTCGTCCTGTTCCTGTCCGAGCCCCCGGCGGCGCTGCACGAACCGGGAGCCGACCCGGACCTCGCCCGGGTCGAGCAGCTCGCAGGCGCGGACATCGGCGTTCCACTCGGGGATCCGCTCGACGGCGGACAGGTAGGCGAAGACCTCCGAGGGTCGTCGCGCGACGAGGAAGCTACTGGTGAGCTCCATCACAGGAGCCTCCTCTCAGGCTGCGGCCGACTCGCCGATCCGGCCGCTCAGGAAGCGATCGACGGCGGTGGCGTATTCGTGGACGTGGGTGAAGCGGAACAGGTGCCCGGTGCCCGGCAGCACGAGCTCGGTCGCACCTGGGATCCCGGCGGTGAGCTCCCGGGCCGCGGCGGGGCCGATGAGCCGGTCATCTTCTGGCGTGAGGACGAGGGTCGGGACGGCGATGCGATCGAGCGATGGCCGCAGGTCGGTCGCCAGCACGATCGCGGCCCGGTGGCTGAACGTCGCAGCGTCAGCGTGGTGCAGGAAGATGCTCCGCAGCGCGGCCGCGGTGCCGGGCGGGTCGAACCGGGATCCGAGACTCTGGACATGGAAGAAGACCGTGATCGGATAGCCCGGGCCAGCGAGGAGCCGGGCGGCTCCGGCGCGAGCCCGGGTGAGGGTCGACACGTCCGCCTTCGCGAAGCCGCCCGAGAGGACGAGGGCGCGCAGCCCGGCCGGCCGGCGTGCGGCCAGGGCCAGGGCGACCGACGCTCCGAACGAGTCTCCGACGAGGACGTACTCGTCAAGGCCGCCCGCCCACGCCTCGACGATGTCGGCGTACGCCTCGAGGGACGGGGCATCGGGTAGCTGGCCGGTGACGAGTGGCCGGTCGCGCCATTCGGGGAAGTCCTTCGTCTCCCACGGCGCGCCCGAGAAGCAGGGAACAAGGACGAGCGGAAGCCGCTCGGCGCTCGCGTGATGGTCCATGAGCTGTCCTTTCGATCGGACCGGACTGTTGCCGGCGTCGATCACAGGATCAGCGGGCTGGCGTCGGACCTCCATGATCTCGATCGGCGCCCATGTGACTTCGGTCACTCTCGCGATCAGGCCGCGCCTCGTCCGCCAGGCGCGCCGGGTCGAGGATGATGATCGCGTCGCGGCGGGTCTCGACGAGCCCTGCGTCACGGAACGCGGCGAGCGCCCGCGAGACGACTTCCCGGACCGAGCCGACCGCGTCGGCGAGATCCTGCTGGCCGATCGCCGCAACGAGGGCTTCCCCGGCACGGCGCTGGGTCGCGAGGTCCAGCAGATGGCGGGCGACACGCTGGCGGACCGACAGGAAGACCGTCCCGGCGAGCTCGTCGAGCGTCTCGTACAGGCGCCGCGTGATCTCCTCGGCTGCCCACCACCCGACCCGAGGATCGGCCCGGGCGAGCGCCTCGAGCTTGCGCAGGTCGAACATCGCGAGGGCACTCTCGACGACGGTCGCGACACTCACCGCGGCTGGCCCGCCGACGCCGACGGCGATCCCGAGGATGTCGCCCGGCCGCGCATAGCGCACCGTGATGTGGCGGCCCTCGGGAGACGTCATGTAGACACGGACGAGCCCGCGCACGACGATGCCGGCCCGCGGTCGATCGGCGTCGCGGTAGAGGATCGCGGCCGGTGGGAGCTGGATCTCGACGGCGCCCGTCAGGAGCGCCTGGACCGCCGAGGCCGGCAGGTCGAGGAGCGTGCTCGCGTCCACCGCGGCCCGGAGATCCTCCTCGAACGTTGTTCCTGGTCGGGTCACGGCCGGACCCCTGCCGGGCCCGCGGGGAGGCCGCGATCGTGGCCGCAGCTACGCGACGACGACAACGACGTTCCCCAGCTTCTGGCCGGACTCGGCGTACCGGTGGGCCTCGGCCATCTGCTCGAGCGGGAAGCGCCGGTCGATGACCGGGTGCAGCCGTCCCGCTTCGACCGGGCCGCTCAGGTAGGCCAGGTCATCCTTCGTCCCGCTCGATGCCGTGAATGACACCCGCCTCCTGCTCCCCCGCGCCGCCCACCTGGCGCGAACGATCTGCAGGAAGCCCGGATTGGCCATGAGGAGCCAGCCGCTCTCGGTGAGGCGCATCACCATGCGACCGGACGGTGTGCCGCGGACCACGTCGAAGATGACGTCCCAGGTCTCGGGGCCGGCGGTGAAGTCCTCCCGGGCGTAGTCGATGACGCGATCGGCGCCGATCGCCCGCAGCATCTCCAGCTTCGGCGCGCTGTCCACCGCGGTCACATGGGCCCCGAGGACCTTGGCGAGCTGGACCGCGAACGTGCCGAAGCTCCCTCCCGCTCCGTTGACCAGGACTCGCTGTCCGCTCCGGACGTTCGCCTTCCGCAGGAACTGCAGGGCCTCGCCACCGCCATAGGGCACGGCCGCGGCCTCGTCGTAGCCAAGGTTCGAGGGCATCGTCGCGATCGCCCCGGTCTGGGGGTTCTCGCGCAGGCAGATGTACTCCGCGTGGGCCCCCAGGGGGATGCCCGTCGCCGCGAAGACCCGGTCGCCCTTCGTGAACGACGTGACCTTCCTGCCCACCGCCTCGACGTCGCCGGCGAGCTCCTGCCCGAGCACGCGTCGTCGCGGTTTGCGGATGCCGAATGCCAGTCGCATGGGCAGCCAGATCCAGGGGGCGAAGTCGAACCGCCGCAGCTCGCAGTCTGCCGCGCTCACCGTCGTGGCGCGGACCCGGATCAGCACTTCGTCGTCCTTCGGGACGGGCTTCGGCACGTCACGGAGCTGGAGAAGGTCCGGTGGTCCGTAGTCCGTGCACACGATCGCTTTCATCGGTCTCCGCTCATGCGTTCGAGGCGCCCTCGGACAGGACTCCCAGGGCTCGTGCCCGGGCGACCGCCTGCGTGCGGCTGCTGACGCCGAGCTTGGCGTAGATGGTGCGGGCGTGCGCCTTCACCGTGTGCAGCGACAGGTACAGGTCGGCGGCGATCTCCTGGTTGGTCTGCCCCTCGGCGATGAGGGCGAGCACTTCGAGCTCGCGGCCGCTGAGGGGTTCGGCGAGACGGCTGCCGGCGACTCTCGTCGCGGGTGACGCGGCCCGCTCCGCGTCGTCGACGGGAAACGCCGCCAGCAACCGCCGCACGTACTCCGGACGAACCCCTCGAGACGACGCCTCGCGGAGCAGACGCGCCATCGGCGCGCCTTCGTCGACGAAGATGCGGATGAAGCCGCCCGGCTCGGCCGATACCAGGGCTTCGTCCAGCGCCTCCATGGCCGGGGCCCTCTCGCCACGGGCATGGAAGGCCACGGCCTGCAGGATGCCGGTCTTGAGCTGCTCGTTCGCCCAGGCCCGTTCCTCCACGCGCCGGCGATAGGGCTCCAGCACCGCCAGCGCCGCGGACGGATCCCCCTGGGCAAGGTGCACCCGGGCCTGGCACAGGGGCAGGTCGTGCGCCTGGGCCAGGTGCGCGGCCGCCGCCAGATCACCCTGCTGAAGCAGCGTCAGCACCTGGGCAGCGGCGACGTCGGGCATGCGATGCAGGTTGCCGCTCTGGCGCAGCGACTGCTCGGTCTCCGCCAACATGGCGGCCGCGCTGGCCGCGTCTCTCCGGGCCAGTCTCAGGCGGGCCAGGAACACTTCGGTGAGGACGAATCTGTCGATCGCGCGACCGTACTGCCGTACCAGCTGAAGGCTCTGTTGCGCGTGCCGTTCGGCAGCCTCCAGGTCGTTCCATTCGCAGAAGAGGCGGGCCAGGCCGAGGTAGGTGCGGTAGTCGACCGGCCGCGGCTGGTCACCGATCAGCTGCAGGACGCGGCGATAGGCTTCGGCCGCCGGATGGAGCTGATTCGCGAGCTCCTGGATCTCCCCCAGGCAGGTTGCCGCAACGGTGATGTCGACGACGCTCCCGGACGCCTGGGCGAGAGACAGGGCTTCAGCGAAGGCCCGACCGGCTGCGTCGCGTTCTCCCTGGGCCAGGTAGGCCATCCCCGCCGTCCAGTTCGCCCTGCAGCGCGAAGACAGGCTGTCGGGATGCAGGTACTCCAGGGCACGGCGCGCCTGCGTGATCGCCGCCTCCTGCTCGTTGCGCACTCCCGCCAACGTGGCCCTGGCGGCGGCGATCTGTCCGATGAGGTCCCGGGTCGCGTCATCCGGCTCGGCATCGTGCAGGGCATTCTCCGCCGCCTCCAGCTGCTCTTCCACACCGCTCGCCTGCCCGGTCGCGAGCGACAGCGTGGCCGACCTCACCCGCAACGAGGGCCTGGCATCCAGCTCCGTTGGCGGCAGTGCCTCCAACCAGTCCAGGACGGCGACGACTCCGCGGAAGTGGAGGAGCAGCCCCTGTCCATCGATCAGGCGCTCGGCCCGCTCGATGTCGTGGCCTGCGCCGGCATGCTGGAAGGCTTCGATCTCGAGGCCGTTGGCCTCATACCACTCGCTGGCACGGAGATGGTCCTCGTCCATACCTCCGGACGAGACCATCGCCTGCTGGCGCCGCTGCCGCAGCAGATCGAGGAAGAGATGGTGATAGCGATACCAGCGCCGCTCGCTGTCCAGGGGAACGAGGAAGAGGTTGGCGCGCTCGAGGTACTCCAGGACCTCCTGCCCGGAAGGGCTGGGAGGCAGCTCGGCATCGCCGCGCAGAACGGCGTCGCACAGTGGGCCGCAGAGGCGATCGAGGATCGACGTGCGCAGCAGGAAGGTCTGGATGGACTCGGGCTGTCGGTGGAGGACCTCTTCGAGCAGATAGTCGAGCACGAAGTGGTGGCTGCCGGCGAACGACGCGATGAAGCCCGCGACATCTGTACGGCCCTGCAGCGAGATGGCGGCCAGCTGCAGACCGGCGATCCACCCTTCCGTCCTGGCTTCGAGCGCGGCGATCTCCGCCGCGGCGAGGTCGAGGTTCATCACCTGGTTGAGGAACGCGGCGGCCTCGGACGGGGTGAAGCGCAGGTCGGCGGCGCGCAGCTCGGTCAGCTGGCCCCGGGCCCGCAGCCGTGCCAGAGGCAGCGCGGGATCCTCACGGGTGGCGATGACCAGGTGCACCTGGGGCGGAAGGTGCTCGACCAGGAAGACCAACGCATCGTCCATTGGCCTGGCGTCAAGGACGTGGTAGTCGTCGAGCACCAACACGACGGCGATCGGGATGGTGGTGACATCGTTGAGCAGGGCCGTCAGCGTCGATTCGGGTGGCGGGGGCTGCGGCGACTGGAGCACGGTCAACTCCCCTTCGCCGATCCCGGGCGCGACCGTCTGCAGGGCCGCGATCAGATAGGTCAGGAAGCGGCTCGGGTCTCTGTCGCCTTCATCCAGCGAGAGCCACGCCACCGGTCGCCCGCAGCCCGCGACCCATTCGCTGACCAGGGTGGTCTTGCCGAAGCCCGCAGGAGCGGAGACCAGGGTCAGCCTGTGGCCAGCAGCCAGACCCTCGTTCAGGCGCTCGACCAGCCGCGGCCGGAGGACCACTCGTCGCCGCGAAGGCGGGATGTAGAGCTTGGTGGCCAGGACCGGCGCGGGCACCGATCAACTATAGGGACGGTGGGTACGGGGCCGAAGGGGCGAGATCGCCCGTGCGCTCGGCTGGAGGGCTTGACAGCGTCCACGTGTCCCGTCGTATTATGCACATCTGCTAATTAGCAATGTGGCTAAGTATGACGGATGAGCTGACTGCGACGTTCGCGGCATTGGCCAACCCGACCCGACGATCGATCCTCGCGCAACTGGCGAAAGGCGAGGCGACCGTCAACGAGCTGGCAGCGTCCTATGCCATGAGCCTGCCCTCGGTGTCTCGACATCTGAAGGTGCTCGAGCGGGCTGGCCTGGTGAGCAAGGGGCGCACGGCGCAATGGAGGCCCTGCCGGCTCGAGGTGGCCCGGCTGCAGGCCGCGGACGCGTGGATGGAGCCGTACCGCACGTTCTACGAGAGTCGGCTCGACCGCCTCGAAGCGCAGCTGAGAAGGATGACCGCCGGCGACGAGCCGGGCCGTCCTGCGGATCCACCGACGCCGAGCGGCCGAAGTGCCGGGAAGGCCCCGACGAAGCAGAAGGTAGCCAAGAACGACGAAGCTGCTGCCCCACGCGCCGGAAGGAGACGATGATGACCCGGACGGCCAAGATGGAGCGCGGCTTCACCCTCACTCGGGTGCTCGACGCGCCGCGCGAGGACGTCTTCCGGGCCTGGGCGGAGCCCGAGCTGCTCGAGTGGTTCCGCAATCCCGCCTTCCCCGCACGCGGACCGATCGAGGTGGACCTTCGGGTCGGCGGTACGTGGAAGCTGATGATGGTCGTCGACGAGGAGACCGAGTACTTCACGGGCGGCGTCTATCGCGAGATCGTGCCGGTCGAGAGGCTCGTGTTCACCTGGGGCGCATCTGATGGTTGGCCGAAGATCGATCGCGATCGCCTCGACGAGGCTCCACTCGTCACCGTGCTTCTCAACGAGGTCGGTGACAGGACCGAGCTGATCCTCGACGTGGCGCTGCCCGATCAGTGGTCCGACGACAGCGTGCGCGCGTGGCTCGCGAGCGGGACGCGCGAAGGCTGGGGGCAGACCATCGACCGTCTCGTCGCCGGCGTCGCGGGTGCGGCACGCAGGGACTGACTCCCTACCCGGCCGTCAACTCCGCACTGCCATGGCACCCATGAGAGGTTCGCCATGAACGCCTTGACGGAGCTGCGTCTCCGCAACGCGCAGGAGCGCCACGAGGGCGACCTCGAGGCCGCATCCAGCGCCCGACTCCTCCGCGCTCACGGCGCGCAGGAGCGAGGCACGATCCGGGCCCGCATCGGTCGCTCGATCATCGGCATCGGGGAGCGGCTCGCCTCCGAGCCGAGTCTCGAACCCGCCCGGCCCCGCTGAGGTTCCTTGCCCACTCCCTGGTCCAGGACATGACTCCGTGGGAGCCCAACCCCCTACGACCGCGAGAGGCCCACGACGAGCTCGATCAGGTCCACTGGTGACATGAACGTGATACTCCTCAGAATCGAGCAGGTGCGTGAGAAGCGCCCGATTTCCCTCGTCGTCCTCGACATCCGGAACGGGTCCGGACACTCGTGGCGCACGAACCGCCGGCGGCCCAGGAACTGCCCGTCGAACCGCGAGGCGGCGCTGGCGGCCTCCGCCGACGCCCACGAGACGTACCTGCGCCGCGGCTTCGGGCCCGCTCTGGCGAAGTTCATCGTGCTCGTCAGCTACGAGGGCCCGATCCCGGCCGGCTACGCTGACCAGCCCGCACCCGATCCGGCTGCGTTCGGATTGCCGACCGAGGACGACGGCTCGCGGAACGACCCGCTCGCAGGGCAGAACATCGTCTCATCCACCCATTACCGGCACGACTTCGACGCGCTTCGCGCGGCATCGACCCGGATCGTCATCGGCGTCGGAGCGACGTCCAGCACGATCCTCGCTGGCCGGGCGGCCATCGCTGTCGCCGGGCGGCTCGGGACGTCGCCGGTCGTCTTTCCGGGCGGCCACGACGGATTCCTTGGCGCCGAGCATGGCGGCAGCGGCGATCCGGACGCATTCGCCGCCACGTTGCGCGATGTCCTTGCCGGGTCGGCCGGCGGTGGCTCGCTCGTAACATCTCGCTCCGGGACATCGGCGATCGCCGGTGATCCCGGGGTCATCGCGAGCGACCGATGAACGGCGCGGGGCTGCTCGAGCCGGCGTGACGACGACGTCACAGGCGGCCGCACAGTTCAAGAAGGACGAGCTGTTCGCGACCGACGTGCTCCTGCTCGGCCGGATCGTCGGCCTTGCCGGGACGACCCCGTTCGTGCGGGGCGTTCAGGGCGTGAGGTCCGAGCGCCCCTATCATCGGCACGATGGACATCACCGCCATGGCCGCGCTCGTGTTCGGCATCGCCGCGGCGGGCGTCATTGGGTTCCAAGTCGCGCTGGCCCTCGGGGCGCCCTGGGGTGCATACGCGATGGGCGGCGCCTTCCCGGAGCGATTTCCGCCGGCCCTGCGCGTTGCAGCGGTCGTCCAGGCGGCGGCGATCGCCCTGCTCGCCCTGATCGCGCTGTCGGCGGCGGGCCTGGCGCTGCCCTCCGTGGTGCAGGAGCTCCCGTGGCTCGTGTGGCTGCCCGTCGCATTCTCGGCCGTCAGCCTCGGGCTCAACGCGGCTTCGCGCAGCGCCGGCGAGCGGCGCATCTGGGTGCCGGTGGCGCTGGTGCTGCTCGCGTCCACCCTCGCGGTGGCGCTGACCGCCGGCTGACGGGGCTCCCGCTTACGGCGGCGGCCTATGCGCACGATTTGCCGCTGGCGCTGCCGGAACAGGCTGCAATGGCGCGCCCGACAGGATTCGAGCCCGCTGGTGCCACATCGCGGCGCGTCAGGATCCCGATCGAGGGCGCCCGTGAGTGGCGGGCCGCCGCGAGGCGCAGCGCGTGAGAGCCCGGTCTCGGGCTGGTCGCGGCGACGCCGAGCGCGCTACTGAGCGCGAAGTCAGCGTGGTCGCCGCCGTGATTGCGGCCGGCTCGGAGAAGGCGGCCGCCCACCGCCTCGGCCTTGCGCACTCGACCGTGAAGCACCACTTGGCGAACGCGCGGTTCAAGGTGGGGGCGGAGACCACGGCGCAGCTCGTGTAGATCCTCGCGCCGCGGCTGCCCGAGCCCGACGACGCGTCTACATCGGCAGAGTGGCGTCCAGGCCTGCAGGCGCAGTGGTCGAGGCGGAGGGGGCTGATGCGGGAACGATCTCGTGGTGGCGCAGGGCCTCATGGGGATCCACGCCGTCGTGGCCGCAGGGATTCACGTGGATGACCGCGGTATCGAGCTTGCTGACCTCGTGGAGCAGCCGGTGGCGGACCTGCTCCGC
Source organism: Chloroflexota bacterium (assembly GCA_021825385.1). Taxonomy (GTDB): domain Bacteria; phylum Chloroflexota; class Limnocylindria; order Limnocylindrales; family CSP1-4; genus JAKAHU01. Next base: position 10,917 of record JAKAHU010000012.1, read on the forward strand.
GATCCGGTGCCCCTCGCCGACGGAGAGGTCGCAGTCGACGGTGATGGCCATCGACGCTTCGAGCGCGTGGCCGACCCAGCGCACCCGGAGCCGGCTCACGTCCTGGACCTCCGGGGTGCTCCGTGCGACCTCTTCGACCTGGTCGACCAGCTCGGGCTCGACGGCGTCCATCAGGCGGGCCAGCATCTGCGCCGTCGCCTGGCGGAGCACGAACAGGATCGCGATCGTGATCAGCAGGCCGACGAGCGGGTCGGCCGCCGGGTAACCCAACGCGACCCCGATCGCACCAAAGACCACGGCAAGAGAGGTCAGCCCGTCCGTGCGGGCGTGGTACCCGTCGGCGATCAGCGCCGCTGAACCGATCTCCCGTCCGATCCGGATGCGGTAGAGGGCGACGGCCTCGTTGCCGGCAAAGCCGATGAACCCAGCAGCGATGACGACCGGGATATTGGTGATCACGACCGGGTTGATGAGCCGGTTGATCGACTCGTAGCCCGCGAGGATCGCCGAGCCCAGGATCATCAGCAGGACGAAGAGCCCGGCGAGGTCCTCGGCGCGCCGGTAGCCGAACGTGTAGCGCCGCGTCGCCGCCCGGGTCCCCAGCGCGAACGCGATCCACAGCGGGATCGCGGTCAGCGCGTCGGAGAAGTTGTGGATCGTGTCGGCGAGCAGGGCGACCGAACCCGAGATCGCCACGACAGCGAGCTGGGCGACGGCGGTGACCGCGAGGACGACGAGCGAGATCTTGACGGCACGGATGCCGCGCGCACTGCTGGTCAGTGCATCGTCGACCGAGTCGGCGTGGTCGTGGCTGTGACCCAGGACCGACACGAGCAGGCCACGCAGGCCCGTGTGATGCTCGTGCCCGTGGTCGTGCCCGTGGTCGTGCGCGTCGTCGTGGTCGTGTACCGACTCGGACGCAGGCGCTGGATCATGCTGGGGCTGAGCCATTGCCGATATGGTCGACGGAATGCCGGGGCTGGGGCAAGGACAAACGGCCCCCAAGCCGCCATGTGAGCTCTCGCGTTCCGGCCAACCGTCTCCCGACGGCTCCATCCGAGGGACGCTTCGGGACGGCCCGCGGCTCAGGCCGGGGGCAGGGGCGTGTCGGTGCCGTGTCCGCCGCCGCCGAACTGCGCGTCCACTGCTGCCCGGATCTCGGTCGCCGACTTGCCCTCGCGGAGCAGCTTCGACGCGAGGTTCGCGGTCCTGACGCAGATGTCGCAGAACGAGCCGTGCTCCTGGAACTGGATCTGGCCGGTCTCGCGGCGGTCGAAGAAGCAGTCGAGGTTGCTCCGGTGGCCCTGGCCGGCGCAGCCGCAGTTGCAGGGCATCCACTGGACGACGTCGGGGCGCTCGAGCGCGAACCGGTACGCGGCCTGCCAGTCGTCGGGCAGGGCCTTCACGTAGTCGGGGCGCGCCTTCCAGGCGGCGTCCACCTGCTCGGCGGTCGGCATGACCATGTCGCCCATCGGGATCGTCACTGCCGCGGCGGCCTGCGTGGTCGCGGTCGCGGCTGGCTGCTGCGCCGCGCCGCTGCACCCGGCAGCGGCGCCGCCCGTGAGGAGGCTGAAGGCGAGGAGTGCCGGCATCGCTGTGCGGCGCCGGGAGATCGCGAGACGCATCGTGAGGTCCTTCCCGAGCGGGACGTGTCGGACGGGCTGGTGGCCGTCGATCTGATTCTTGAGCCACCGCTCAACGGTTCGCCATCCGTCGTGCGGCATGGGAGCATCGATCGTCCGGCACATGGCGCGATCTACCGCGCGGGGGCACAATTGACGGATGGCTCAAGTGTTTGCGTCCGACATCGACACCGAGACCTGCTCGACCGAGTGCCTTCGTCCCGAGGTCATCGGGCCGTTGCTCGGACGGTCGCTCGGTGCGGACGGCGGGCGGGCGGTCGGCGACCTGTTCGCCACGCTCGCTGATCCGTCGCGGGCCCGGATCGTCCACCTGCTCGCGATCACGGACCAGGAGCTGTGTGTCTGCGACATGGCCCTCGTCATCGGGATGAGCGTGTCCGCGCTCTCGCACCAGCTCCGCTTCCTGCGCGAGCGTGGCGTCGTCGAGCGCCGCAAGGAGGGTCGCATCGCCTGGTACCGGCTCGTCGACGACCACATGCGCGAGCTGGTGCTGGGCGCGGCGGTCCACGTGGCCGAGCGGGCGGACCTCGCTGCCGGGAGCCTCGCGCGCTGACGATGGACGTCCGACTCAACCGGCGGGACCTCCTGCGCCTGTCGCTCCTCGTCGGTGTCGGGGCGGTGGCGAGCGCGTGCGCCGGTGCCCGGGCTCCAAGCTGGACCTTCGCGCCGGCCGCCGGAACCGCGAGGGGGTCCCACCCCAGCGGAGCCCCGGCTGTGGGCGGATCGGGGCTCGTGATCAAGATCGTCGCCGAGGATCTCGCGTTCGACCTCGCGGGATTCTCCGTCCCCGCCGAGACCCCGTTCCAGATCGAATTCGACCACCGCGACGTGAAGATCCCGCACAACGTCGCGATCTACGACTCCGGCCCGGAGGGCCCCGGGCTCTTCCGGGGTGAGATCTTCAACGGCCCGAAGGTGGTCACCTACGACGTCCCCGGGCTGCCGCCGGGGGTCCACTCGTTCCGGTGCGATCCGCATCCGTACATGAACGGGACGGTCACAGTCACGTGACCCGGGTGTCGCACCCCATCGCCCGCACGGAGCGGTCATGATGGGCCACAATCACGAGTCTGCCGCTGCCGGGCATCGCGGCCGCCTGGTCGCCGTCCTCGCGCTGAGCCTCACGATCCTCGTGGTCGAGGTCGTCGGCTCGGTCATCGCCAACAGCCTCGCCCTGCTCGCGGATGCCGGCCACGTCCTGACCGATGTGCTGGGAATCGCGCTGGCGCTCGCCGCGATCTGGTTCGCGCAGCGGCCGGCGACCAGCGGCCGGACGTTCGGCTACCTGCGCCTCGAGATCCTGGCAGCGGTGACCAATGCGTTCCTGCTGTTCGCGATCGCGGCGGTCGTCCTGTACGGGGCGTGGCAGCGGTTGTCCGAGCCACCGGAGATCGCATCGGGCGCGATGCTCGCGTTCGCGGTCGTCGGCCTCGTGGCGAACCTCATCTCGCTGCTGCTCCTGCGCGACGCGCAGAAGGAGAGCCTCAACATGCGCGGCGCCTACCTCGAGGTGATGGGCGACCTCGCGGGATCGTTCGCGGTCATCGTCGCCGCGGTGGTGATCGCGCTGACCGGCTGGACCGGGGCTGACATCGTGGCCTCGGTGCTGATCGGGCTGCTGATCCTCCCGCGCACGTTCACGCTCCTGCGCGACGCCACCAACGTCCTCCTCGAGGCGACACCCAAGGGCGTCGACATGGACCAGGTTCGCCAGCACATCCTCGACGCCCCTGGGGTCATTGATTGCCATGACCTCCACGCCTGGACCATCACGTCAGGGATGAACGTCGTCTCCGCGCACGTCATCGTCGCCGACGGCGCGGATCCGGCGCGGACGCTCAACGCCTTGTGCGAGTGCCTCTCGGACGACTTCGACATCGAGCACTCGACGTTCCAACTTGAGACCTCGGACCGGCGCCGGTTCGAAGAGCGGAGCCACGCATGACCACCGTTACCGCCGACCGCCCCGTCCTCCTCCGCCGCGCGCTCCGACTCGAATTCCTGACGGTCGGCTGGAACATCGTCGAGGGCGTCATCGCCATCGGCGCCGCCGTGGCCTCGGGCTCGGTCGCCCTGCTCGGGTTCGGGATCGACTCGTTCGTCGAGTCGGCATCGGGCTCGGTCATGATCTGGCGCCTGCACGCCGAGCGACGGACCGACGACGAGGAGCGGATCGAGCACGTCGAGCGGCGGGCCCAGAAGCTCGTGGCCGGATCACTCATCCTGCTCGCCGCCTACATCGCCTGGGACTCGATCACGTCGCTGCTCGCGAACGAGCGGCCCGAGCCGTCGCTCGTCGGGATCCTGCTCGCCATCGCGTCGCTGTCGGTCATGTGGTGGCTGGCGCGCCAGAAGCGCCGCGTCGGCACCGCGCTCGGGAGCCGGGCGATGACCGCGGACGCGTTCCAGACCGACGCCTGCTTCTGGCTGTCGCTGTTCCTGCTCGTCGGGATTGGAGCGAACGCGCTCTTCGGCTGGTGGTGGGCGGACCCGCTCGCCGCCCTCGGCATGACCGTGTTCATCGGGCGCGAGGCGCTCGAGGCCTGGCGCGGCGACCACGACGACTGACGAGAGCGATCCCGCCGCGCGGCAAGCGTCGCGCCAGCCCTCACGGGGTGATGACGATCGTCCCCCGCATCCCGGCCTCGTAATGCCCGGTGGCGTGGCACGCGAAGGCGAACGGGCCCGGTCCTGTGAACGTGTAGGTCAGCGACTTCGTTGCCATCATCCCGATGTCCGCGATCTCGGGCGTGCCCGGAGTGTCGGCCGCGACGTCGGCCGCGGGCCCGACCATGAACTCGTGGGTGACCGGGCCCATCGTCGTGACTTCGAACGTGATCGTCTCACCCTGCTTCACCGCGACGACGTCGGGGTAGAAGCGGAGGTCGCCGCCGGCCACGATGCGCACGGCACGGGGCGCGGAGGTCGTTCCGGGCACGAAGCCCGGCGAGCCCGGATCGGGACCTGAGGCGACGTTCGGTCCGCCGAATCCCCATGGTCCTGGCCGGCCGACCGAGCCCGGTCCGGCAAACGCGGCCGAGCCCGCCATCAGGATGACGCCTGCGGCGATCAGCCCGATCCCCAGCCAGGCAACTCGACGCTCCACATCAGTACCCCAGCGCCTTCTTTGCCTGCTCGAATTCCTCCTGCGTGATCTCCCCGCGGGCATAGCGCTCGCGCAGGATGTCGAGCGGCGCCGGCCGCTCAGGCTCCCTGCTTGTTCCCCCACGACTCACCGCACTGACAGCCCACACGATCAGGACCACGAACCCCACCATCACGAGCAGGCCGCCGAGCATCCAGATCCACCCGAGCGCACCGCCGTCCCAGCCATATCCCATCATCTCGCGTCTCCTGTGCTGTTCTGCGAGCCGTTCGGCGTCTTCAGATCGTTGTGCTCACCCCGGCGAGCCGACTGCCGGCGATGAGGCCCGCGTGGGCCAGCCGGCGCTCGAGGCGACCGCCGATCCACGAGCGCTCGAAGAGCACCTTGCCGGCGTGCCACGATCGCCCGGGCGATCGAAGTGCCAGCTGTGGGTCTGGCTCCGCGAAGAACTCGCCTGTCGCGAACGCGGCGCGTCCATTCCCCGCCTCGACCCAGCAGTAGCCGACGCCGTCGAAGGCGTCATGAGACAGCCGGCCAGACAGCGCCGCAGCGATCCTGTCCGCGACCACCAGTCCCTCCCCGTGGGCGAACACGCCGGCGCGAGGCAGCGGCTTGCCGTTGGCGAGCGTGATCGTCGTCACGTCGCCGATCGCGTAGACGCTCTCGTGGCGCGTTTCGAGCGTCCCGCGGTCGACGGGCACCCAGCCCGTCTCGCCGGCGAGCGAGGACTCACGCACCACCCTCGGCGCGCGATGAGGCGGAACGCCCGCGAGGAGGTCGTAGCCGACACGGCCGCCATCGGCCAGGACGAGCTCGTGGGTGTCGGGCTCCAAGCGCTCGACGCGTGTGCCGGGATGGAAGCGGATCCCCTTGGCCTCGAGGAGGCCCACGACCGCGGCCCCCATGGCAGGACCCGCGACCGGCATCGGCGCGGGCTCGGGGCTGTAGACGTCGATCTCGCTGCGGATGCGCCGGCCCCGCCGGCGCAGCTCGTCGTCAAGGAGGAGGGCTGCCTCGTACGGCGCGGCCGGGCACTTGTAGGGGAGGGCCGCGACCGACACGACCACGCGGCCGCCCTCGAATGCGTCGAGCGCCCGCGCGCAGGCGGCCGCGCCTTCGGGCGAGAAGAAGTCGAGCGCGGCCTCGCGGTAGCCAGGAACGGCGTCGCGGTCTGGCTCGGCGCCGAGCCCGACGACGACGGCATCGCCGGCGAAGGCTCCGGCCGTCGTCTCGACGCGGCGGGCTGCCGGATCGATCGAGGTGATGTCGGCCTCGACGAGCTCGACGCCCGACGCCAGGAGCTCGCGGAGCGGCCGCTCGATCTGGCCGCGGCGGCGGCGGCCGACCATCATCCACAGGAGGGATGGCTGGAAGAGATGCTGGCGCTCGCGCTCGACGACGACGACGCGGTCGGACGGCTCGAGGCGCCGGCGGAGTGCGTTGGCGGTGATGAGGCCGCCGACGCCGCCGCCGAGGATCAGGACCGTCCGGCCAGCCATCAGAACGTGACGACCTTGTCGGCCCAGATGGTCCACTCGGTGAGCTCGGCCAGGGTCGAGCGACGGGCAGGCGCTGCGAGGGCGTCCTCGGTCATGCCGCGTGCGTCGAGGCAGGTGCCGCAGCAGCCGACCGGCACGCCCTTGGGCTCGAGGCCCTTGAACATCCGCTCGAGGTTGTAGTAGCCGTCCGGGGTCTTCTGGGGCGTCTTCGCGCAGGTGACGGCGTCGCCCATCAGGAACACCCGGATCTCCTGGCCCTCCGCCTTGCACAGCGAGAGCGCCAGGCGAAGCCCGTTGTAGGAGCGCTCGTTGCCGTAGGCCGGCTCGTTGAGGATGAACAGGGTCTTCACGGTGCGCGTCTCCGTCACTGGGGTCGCGGGTGGGACGCACCACGCGAATCAATCAGTCAAACGATGAGTAGAATCGCAGCATGACAGATCCCGCCGCCATCGGCACACGCGCCGCCAAGAACGAGCTCCACGACGCCTTCGCCCAGGTCGGCAAGGCGCTCGCCAACGGCCACCGGATCGAGCTGCTCGACCTGCTCGCACAGGGCGAGCGCTCGGTCGAGGTCCTGGCGTCGCGCGCCGATATCTCCGTCGCGCTCGCGTCGGCGCACCTCCAGGCGCTTCGCCGGGCCGGGCTCGTCGCCTCCCGCCGGGAGGGCAACTTCGTCCTCTACCGCCTCGCCGACGACGACGTGTACGCGCTGCTCGCCTCGCTGCGCACGGTGGCCTCGCGGCTGGGCGAGGCCGATCGCGCCGCGCAGCGGTTCCTCGGCGCGCCGCAGGAGGCCGTGAGCCGCGCCCAGCTGATGGCCCGCGTGCGGGCTGGCGACGCCATCGTCGTCGACCTGCGGCCGGCCGACGAGTTCGAGGCCGGGCACATCGCGGGCGCGATCTCGATCCCACTCCCCGAGCTCGAGGCGCGCCTCGCGGACCTGCCCGCGGACGTCGAGATCGTCGCCTACTGTCGAGGCCCCTACTGCGCCATGAGCCCGCAGGCGGTCGCCCTGCTCGAGCGCGCCGGGCGCCGGGCACGGCGCCTCGAGGACGGCTACCCCGAGTGGCGCCTCGCCGGGCTGCCGGTCGAGACCGGGGCCGACCGGTGACGCAGATCTACCTCGACTACAACGCGAGTACGCCGGCCGAACCGTTTCACCGGCAGGGCTGGTAGCCTTCGTCGCGCCTGGCGAAGTCAGGTCTCCGCCCCCCGTAGCTTCGAGTGACGTGCGCCGCCTAATCCCCGCCCTGTTGGTGGGCCTGGTTGTCGCCGCCTGTGGCAGTGCCGCACCGGCGGTCAGCGAGCGGCCGGCGGCCCCGTCGGCGCGGCCGTCCACCGCGACCGGGCCGAACATCCTCCCGATCTTCGTCTCGTCGGAGATCCTCGCGGGCCAGAACCGCTTCATGTTCTCGCTCACCGATCGCTCCAACCAGGTGATCGCCGCGCCCGACGTGCCGGTCACGCTCGAGTTCTACGACGTGGCGGCCGACGAGAACGAAGTCGCCTTCACGGCCGACTCGCGGTTCCTGTGGGCGATCGAGGGTGAGCGCGGGCTCTACGCCTCGACCGTCGAGTTCCCCAAGGCGGGGCGCTGGGGCGTCCGCTTCACGGCGGCCTTCCCGGACGGGCGCACCGAGCAGGTCCGCGCCGACTTCGATGTCGCCGCCTCTGGCTCGACGCCCGCGATCGGGGCTCCAGCCGTGGGGGTCGACACACCGACGATCGGCGCCGGTGGCGACGCGGCCACCGTCTCGACCGACAGGGCGCCGAACCCCGCGTTCTACACCCGCTCGGTCGCCGACGCCGTGGACGCGAAGGCCCCCTTCGTCCTCGTGTTCGCCACCCCGGCCTTCTGCCAGACGGCGGTCTGCGGCCCGATGCTCGACACGGTCAAGGCGCTCGCGGCGGACTACCCGACGCTGACGTTCATCAACGTCGAGCCCTACACGATGGCGATGACCGATGGCAGCCTCCAGCCCGTGCTGGCCGACGGCCAGCTCCAGGCGGCACCGTGGACCGATGCCTGGGGGCTGCGGACGGAGCCCTGGGTCTTCGTCGTCGACGGCGAGGGCAAGGTGGCCGCCAAGTTCGAGGCTGTCGTCGCCGAGGACGAGCTCCGCGCCGCGTTCGACGCCGTGGCGCCGACATCCGGGAGCGCCACCGGGATCGTGACCGCGGTGGATCAGCCATCGATCACCAAGGTGAACAGCTTCACGCTCCGCACGGACGCGGGCGAGGAGCGGGTGTTCGGCGTCGGGACGCTCGACCTCACGGACGGGGGGTTCAACGCCGGGCACCTGCGCGAGCACATGGCGACGGGAACCAAGGTCAACGTGGCGTTCGAGCTGGTCGACGGCCGCCCAGTGGCCGTGAAGCTGACCGACGCGGAGTAGCTGAAGCCTTCCAGTCCCCGTTGGCCCGGGTGGGAACAGTGCGCAGCTGCCTGCTCGACGACATGGCCCAATCGACCGAATAGGAATCGCGGCACGCCGCCGCGGATCCGGAAGATGCACCCCGACCACAGCCGCTGCGCCGAGTGGGGACCCCAGGCGTCCTACAGCGCGGAGACGTGGGAGGGCCCGATCGCGGCACAGCTCGCCGGAATCCGCCTCGGGGATCGGACGATCGCCGACGTCGTCGCCGCGCTCGCGACGCCCGACCGCCCGCCGCTTCCCCTCGACGCCGGGCGTAGCGACCGCCGACGTCGAGAGCTCGCGCTCGCCTTCGCGACCGGCAGGCTGTCGGAGGCCGAGTTCACTGCGGCGATCGCCGCTCTCGGGAACGCGGCGCCGGCCGAGACGATGCCGCCGGCCGTGCCGGCCGAGCGTGCCCTGCGCTGGCTCTCGGACCTCGCGGCGCTGTGGGCGAAGGCGACGCCGGCGGAACGGGCGGAGCTCGTAGCGGCCGTATACGCGGAGATCGTGGTGCGAGGTCGGGAGTTCGTCTCGGCGCGCCTCACGCCGGACGCCTACGCGAACGGCTTGGCGCTCGCTCTCCCCGAGTGGGTACTGGCGCGCCCGACAGGATTCGAACCTGCGACCTTCGGCTCCGGAGGCCGACGCTCTATCCGCTGAGCTACAGGCGCGCGCGTCCGCGGCGTCGCGCCGCGGGAACCGAGTCTAGCACCGGGGGGCGACGGCGGGCCGCGATGCCCCCTGGGGCACTCGTGACGTCAGCCTCGGGCCTCCGGTGGGCCGTGCCACCGCCTCCCGGCGGGCGGCATGCCATCGCACGGGGCGAGAACTCACATCACCCGAGGAGCTCGCGAGCGGCGTCGGCGATCGCCTCCTCGAGTCGGTCGATGAGCTCCTCCGCCTCGCCCTCGTCGATGACGAGTGGCGGCGTGACCAGGATCCAGTCGCCGAATCGGCCGCTGTTCATCCGCCGGGCGTACAGCAGCAGGCCGTGGTCGGCCGCGTGGCGGCGGACGACGAGTGCCGGGTCGACCTCGGGCCCGAACGGCAACGCGGACTCCTTGTCCCGGACGAGCTCCGTGGCGAGGAGCATCCCGTCGCCGCGGACATCGCTGACGATCGGTGACCGCGCCGCGATCCGCTCGAGGCCGGCCCGGAGGATCGCGCCCGTCCGCACCGCGTTGCCCATGAGATCCCGGCCGACGACCTCGTCGAGCACCGCTGCACCGACGGCGCATGACAGGGGGGCCGCGTTCGACGAGTGCGCGAGGTCGAACCCACTCCGGTCCGCGAGGTCGTCGACGAGGCGTGCGGACGCGAGGACCGCACCCAGGGGCGCGTACCCGGCTCCGATCCCCTTGGCGAGCACGGCGACATCCGGCAGGGCCGCCGGATCGCGGTGGGCGGCCAGCAATCGCCCGGTCCGAAAGGCCGTCACGACCTCGTCGAAGACGAGAAGAATCCCGCTCGCCGAGCAGATCCTCCGCAGCTCCCGCGCGAACGCGGGCGCGGGCACGTTCGCACCGCTCGCCTGCCCGCCGATCGGCTCGATGAGCACGGCCAGGACCCGCGCCGCCCCGACGCGTTCCAGGACGTCACGCAGGGCCGCGATCGAGGCGTCCGACGCAGCGGCAGGACTCGGGGAGCGGTACGTGAGAGGCGCGGGGATCAGCTCGAAGGGCGGCAGCATGGGACCGTAGACGGCGTGGGTGCGGGCATCCCCGGTGTACGCCATCGTCGCGAACGTGGAGCCGTGGTACGACGGCTCCAGCGAGATGACGATCGACCGTTCGGGCTCGCCCAGCGCGACTGCCCGCTGACGGCACAGCTGGATCGCGGTCTCGACAGCCTCGGAGCCGCTCGAGCACAGGTGGACGCGCTCGAATCCCGGTCCCGCCAGGCCCGACAGCTTCTCGGCGAGGGCGAGGTTCGCGTCGTGGCGCGCGTTCCGCGTGCAGGCGAAGCTGAGTGTCCGGCCCTGCTCCGCGAGCGCGGCCAGGACGCGGGCGTTGCCGTGGCCGAGCGTCGCCAGGAAGGCACCCGCGGCGACGTCGACGTATCGCCGGCCCGCGCGGTCCCAGACGTGGATTCCCTCTCCGCGGACCAGGTCCGGCAGGCCCGCCGCCGACGATGCGCTGAAGAAGAGGTCCTGGTGGCCGCCGCGTGCGGGGCGAGGTCGGGCCGGGACGGATGTGGTCGGTGGTCGCTGTGTCTCCATGGGGCGGACGATGCGATCCGCCGCCCCACAGGCCAATAGCCAATCCACCAGTCCACTTTGGCCATCGCCCGGGCTGGACCCCGCGCGACCGTGGAGATAGGCTCCGCGCGTGGACCCGACATCGGTGCTGGGGGCATGGACCGCCGGACGCGGTCCGCTGTACCGGCGCCTCGCGACGGCCATCCGGGCCGCCATCGAGCGCGGTGAGCTTCAGGCGGGAGACCGGCTGCCGGCGGAGCGGGAGCTCGCTGCGCAGCTCGCCGTCAGTCGCAGCACGGCGGTGGCGGCGTACGACGAGCTGAGGGCCGACGGCGAGATCGAGCGAAGGCGCGGGAGCGGCACCTTCGTCAGTCGGCGCGAGGCGCCGCAGCGCGCCGAGGAGCGTCCGTCGGCAGCGGTCCTGAGCGGCATCCTCGCCGGACTGTGGACGGGGCCCGGACCACTGATCGAGCTCACGAGCGCATCGCTGAGCGGTGACGGGATCGTGACCCCGGCGGACCTTGAGGCGGCGAGCCGGGACCTGCGCGAGGTGCTGCCGTCGCATGGCTACTCGCCGTACGGGCTGCCGGCCCTCCGCCGATCGATCGCCGCGTACCTCTCGGAGCGGGGCCTCAGGACGTCGGAGGACGAGATCCTCGTCACCAGCGGAGCGCAGCAGGCGATCGCGCTCAGCGCCAGCCTGCTCGTCGGGCCGGGCGACGTCGCCGTCGTCGAGAACCCGTCGTTCCCCGGAGCGATCGATGCGCTCCGGGCAGCCGGCGCCCAGCTCGCGGCGATCCCGGTCGACGCCGATGGCGGCCGGACCGACGCGCTCCGCATCCTGCTCGAGAGGCATCGACCCCGCGCTGCGTACGTCTGCACGATGTTCCACAGCCCCACCGGAGCCCTCATGTCGGAGCCGCGCCGGCGGGAGCTCGCGCGCATCGCCCTGGAGTACGACCTTCCCGTCATCGACGACACGGCGCTCGGTGAGCTCTCGCTGTGCGGGAGCGTGGGGCCACCGGCAGCTGCATTCGCCCCGCGGGCGACGTTCCTCACGATCGGCTCGATGAGCAAGCTCTGCTGGGGCGGGCTGCGGGTCGGCTGGGTGCGCGGGCCGATCGCCCTCATCGAGCGCCTGGCGCGATCGAAGATCGTCGCCGACCACGGGACCGCCCTGCTCGACCAGTTGCTCGCCGTCAGGCTGCTGGCCCGGGTTGGGGAGGTCCGCGAGATCCGGGCCGCGCAGATCGAGGAGCGGCTGGCGACGCTCACGCATACCCTCGCTGAACGCGTGCCGGAGTGGACGTTCGTCCGGCCGGCCGGCGGTCTCCTCGCCTGGGTGCGACTGCCGCGGGGGAACGCCGTCGCGTTCAGCCAGCTGGCCCTCCGTCACGGCGTCGCCGTCGTGCCCGGCTCGGTGACCTCGATCGATGGGGGCATGACGGAGTACCTGCGCCTGCCCTTCGCGGCGCCGCCCGAGGTGCTCGTGGAGGGGCTGACGCGCCTTGCGGACGCCTACCGCGCCTACGTCGCGGGGCTTGACGGGGCCGAGGCCGCCACTGTCCTCGTCTAGGGCGGCGCCGGGGTCCGGCGATGAGCGGGTCCCCGGCGAACCTCGAGCGCGGCGTCGGCGTGCCTCGGGCACGTCGAGAGTGGCCGGCGCACGTCGAGAGTGGCCGGGGCACGTTGAGAGTGGCCGGGGCACGCTCTTGTCACCCATCGTCCCGGGCGATCGGGGGCATGCGACCGGGCCGGTCGAGATGACCGCGGCCGCCCTGGGCGCCGGGTTCGAGCACGAACGACCCCCGCGCGGACGGTGCGCGGGTCATGGCGGCGCTCGAGGACCGCCCCCGCCATCGTCCCGGGCGATGGATGGCAAGTGGCCGCGCCGATGTCTGGCCGCGGTGAGCTCCGGCCGCGCCGATGTCTGGCCGCGGTGAGCGCGACAGTGGCGCGCATACACCGCGCCGGACTGCGGGGACGTGAGTCCCGGCCCCGGCAAGCGAGCCCCGGCCCGCACGACCGCCGCATGCCGCATGCCGCGCGGCGGCGCACGCGAGGGTGCGGGCCTGGACATGAGGCGCTACCACTCGCGAGGGGCACGTGACCCTCCGCCTTCCCGCGCTCGTGATTGCGCCCCTACCCCTTGCGCGGTGCGGTGGGTGGCGGCCGTCAGCCGCGACGGGTGGCGATGCCGCCGTGGCCCTCGCGGCGCGAATCCCCGCAGAATCTCGAAGCGGCTCCTCGCGGAGCCGCTTCGACGCTGTCCCGGTGAAGAACCCGACAAGCGGGTCACCTTCTGCCGCGCAACGAAGGCATCTGTCACGCCGGCTGAACCGGCTACCCTAACCCAACCTACCCATGCCCTCGCTGCTGGGGCAGCGGGCTGACGTGCAGCCCAGTTAATGTACCGTGCATGGTCGGTCGGACCAAGGCCTTTGGCTTAGGGTGCGGTTAAGAGACCTTAACCTTCGTGCGCCGACGGACGCTGCATGATGCGCGCCTGCACCGGGAGGACGAACGGTGAGCTTCCTCCAGAAGGCGAAGGAGGCGGCTGCGCAGGCCGCCGAGCAGGCGAAGGTCGCCGCCTCGCATGCAGGCGAACAGGCGCGGGTCGTCGGGTCCCAGGTCGGCGAACAGGCGCGGGTCCTCGGCGAGAAGGCGCAGGACCCGGTGACGCAGGCGCGGGCGAAGCACCAGGCCGCGGAGGCGCTCCACCGGGCTCGCCGAGGCGTGAACACGATGGTCGAGCGGATCGACCCGGGCACGCTCGCGGACCTGATCATCAAATCGACGGCCCTGCAGGAGATGACGAACCGGGCCCTGAAGAAGAAGGGGTCGCCGTATCGCGTCCAGGAGATCGTCATCACCGCGTCGATCCCGCCCGGGGTGAGCTTCTCCATCGGCCGCGTGCACGACGCCGAGACCCATGGCGAGGAGCTCGTCTCGTCGGTCGAGCTCGTCGAGGAGGCGAAGCTCGCGGACGAGGCGATCGTGAGCCTCGACGGGACCGAGGTGTCCGCCGCCGCGCTCGAGAAGGGCCTGTCCCGACCGGCGGGGCAGGACGACGAGGACGACCTGTCCGACGCGAACGTCTCCGAGACCTGAGCGCACGCCCGCCGCCGCGAACGCCGCGATCGAGGGCTGTCAGGCCTCCTCGACGATCGTCACGGTCTCCATCGCGACCGGGTCGACGGGGAGGTCGCGGGGACCGGTCGGCTCCGCCGCGATGGTGTCGACCACGTCGAGCCCCTTCGTCACCTGTCCGAAGATCGTGTAGCTCTTCGGCAGCTTGCCCGACAGATCCGTGAGGCAGATGAAGAACTGGCTGCCGTTGGTGTTCGGCCCAGCGTTGGCCATCGCGACAGCGCCGCGGTAGTAGTCGCCACCGAAGGCCTCGTCCCCGAACGTGTAGCCGGGCCCGCCGGTCCCCACCCGACCGGTGTTGAGACCGGCCTTCTTCCCGTGCTGGCCGTCGCCGCCCTGGATGACGAATCCGGGGACGATCCGGTGGAAGACGACGCCGTCGTAGTAGCCCTTCCGGGCGAGGTCGACGAAGTTCTGCGCCGCCTTCGGTGCCCCGTCGGGGTAGAGCTCGATCTCGATGTCGCCGCGCTCGGTCGCGAGGATCGCCTTCGTGGTCACGGGTGCTCCTTCGGGTCGTCGCCCGGCTCGCGCCGGTCGGGGTCGGCTACTGGGAGACGGTCACCTTCGTCATCTCGACCGGGTCGACGGGCGTCTGGCTGCCCGCCGCGGTCTCCGGGGCTGCGGCGACCTTGTCGACCACATCCATCCCGGAGGTGACCTTGCCGAAGATCGTGTAGCTCTTGTCCAGCTTGCCCTTCAGGTCGGCGAGGACGATGAAGAACTGGCTGCCGTTCGTGTTCGGGCCGGCGTTCGCCATCGCGAGCGTCCCGCGCGTGTAGTCGCCGATCACGGGCTCGTCGTCGAACTCGTAGCCCGGTCCGCCGTAGCCCATGTGGTCCGGGTTCGCGATCGGGACGCGCGCGAACTGTCCGTCGCCGGCCTGGATGACGAAGTCCGGGACGATCCGGTGGAAGACGACGCCGTCGTAGTAGCCGCACTCGGCGAGCTGGACGAAGTTGCCGGCGGCCATCGGGCCGAGATCACCGGAGACCTCGGTCACGATCGTCCCTTCGGTCGTCTGGATCGTGACGGTCCGCTTCTCCCCCGCCTTCAGGGGCTTGATGTCCGTGAAGGTGTGCGGGCAGGTGGACAGGTCCGGCGTCGCGACTGCCGCCGCAGATCCGCTCGGGCTCGGCGAGGCGGTGGCCGAGGGCGATGGCGTCACGGGGCTCAGCGAGGGCAGTGTCGGCGTCGGCGAGGCGGCGCTCGAGCACGCGGCGAGCGCGACGGCGGCGGTCGCGACGAGCGCGGCGAGCCGTGCGGCGGCGCGGCCGGGCGTGGCGCGATGGGCTCGAGTCATGCGGGTCTCTCCATGGTTCGACCGCGAGGCGTGCGTCCGTGCGGGCGTCGCGTCAGTGCGGCGGATCGGGCGTCGTGGGCGGATGTCGCCGTGCGCGGCGCAGCGGCGGCAGGGACGAGGATAGCGGCAACCCGGCTCGCACGGCCGAGGGCGTGCCCCAGGCGGCCGCGTGGGGCGTCCGGCTCGCGGGGCTTCGCCCCGGGCGCCACGCGGCGCCGACGGGACGAGGATGGCCCAACGGCGACGCGAGCCTGTGGGGAGCCGACCCCTTCTGCCAGACCCCCAGTCCGCCCGCGACAGAACGGTGCCGACGGCGCCGCGGACGAGTCGCGCCGACGGCGCCGCGCACGAGCCGCGCCGACGGCGCCGCGCACGAGCCGCGCACGAGTCGCGGTGGGACCTTCCTGCGGGCGGTCGTTGCGTCAGACGCACGGACACGACCGGGAATGGCGGGGCCCACGTCGCGTTCGTCGAGGCCGTGCATGACGCGCAGAGGATCGACGTCACCACCCCCGTGAACGCCACGGCGGGTCCCTCCTGCGCGCCTGACCGCCGTCGGGGCAACCATCTCGCGTCGCGTCCGTGCACGTGGCGCAGGGAGACGGCGAGTCCGTGCATCCCACGCAAGGTCGCGACCAGATGGCCGTGAGGGGCGCGGGCGTGGCCGGGGGGCGCGGGCGTGGCCGGGGGGCGCGGGCGTGGCCGGGGGGCGCGGGCGTG
>JAKAHU010000222.1 GCA_021825385.1 Chloroflexota bacterium
CCGGTAGGTACGTGATCACCACCCGGTTGTCCGGCCGGAAGACGGCCCCGGCGACCTCGCGGATCCGCTCCGCGGTCACGTCCAGATAGCGCCCCAGCTGCCGGTTGATCAGGTCCGGGTCGTCGAACAGGAGGGCGTACATCGAGAGTCGGTCGGCCCGCTCCTCGACCCGCTGGAGGGCGCCGAGCTCGTCGGCCTCGATCAGCGCCTTGGCCCGGACGAGCTCATCCTCGGAGACCGGCTCACGGCCGAGCCGCTCGAGCTCCTCGAGGAAGCCGGCCTCGACCCGGGCGACGTCGACCCCCGGGCGGACGGTCGCCCAGCCGGCGGTGATCGACGCGCCGCCGATGAACCCGAGGGTGAAGGCGGCCACGTCCTGGGCGATCCGCTCGTCGCGCACGAGGCGGCGATGGAGCCGGCTCCCTTTACCGCCGGCCAGGATCTGGCCGGCGACATCGAGGGCGTCGAGGCGGAGATCGCCAAAGACCGGGGCCCGGAAGCCAAAGTAGATCCGCGGCAGCGGGACCCGGTCGATCACCGTCTCCCGGCGCTCCTCGCCGAGGACCGGCGGGAGGGCGGGGTTGGCTGGGGCCGGGATCGAGGGGTTGGCCGGGATCCAGCCGAAGTAGCGCTCGACCCAGGCCCGAACCTGCTCCGGCTCGACGTCACCGACGATCGACAGGACGGCGTTGTTCGGCGCGTAGTAGGTCCGGAAGAAGTCCCGGGCGTCGTCGAGTGAAGCCGCATCGAGATCGGCCATCGAGCCGATCGTGGGGTGGTGGTACGGGTGCCCGGGGGGAAAGAGGTGGGCCTGGAGCTTCTCGTTCCACGAACCGTAGGGACGGTTGTCGTAGGACCAGCGCTTCTCGTTCTTGACGACCTCGCGCTGGTTGTCCAGGTTCTCCTGGCTGAGCGCGTCGAGGAGCGTCCCCATCCGGTCGGCCTCGAGCCACAGGGCGAGCTCGAGCTGATGGGAGGGGAGGGTCTCGAAGTAGTTCGTCCGGTCCAGCCAGGTCGTCCCGTTCACCGTCCCGCCCGCGGCCTGGACGAGGGCGATGTGCTGGGCCTTGCCGACGTTGCGCGAGCCCTGGAACATGATGTGCTCGAACAGGTGAGCCAGGCCCGTCTTGCCCTCGACCTCGTGGCGCGAGCCGACGTTGTACCAGATGTTCACGGCCACGACCGGCGCGAGGTGATCCTCCGCGATCAGGTAGCGCAGGCCGTTGGCGAGCTGGTCGTCGCTGAACCGGACGACGGGGATCGGCATGCTGGGGAGCTCCTGAGCTTGGCGGAACGAGCGTGTGGCTGAACGAGCGGGACGGAGGCGATTGTAGCCGGGCCGGGCGGAGCGAGCCGCCGAGACGGCTCGTCAGCCCCCGCCGGCGGCGAAGGCGGCCCGCTCCCCCGCTCCGGCCGCCGGCACCCACTCGGTGAGAGCACGCACCTCGGCCAGGCCGGCGACGACGGACGGGTCGAGCGCCTCCGCGGCGGCGACCGCGGTCTCGATCGCGGTCAAGCACAGGATCCCCTCCGAGGTCGCCGCCAGGCGGATCTCGGCCGCGTCGCGGACGGCGCCGGAACGGGGCGTCGGCGTGTTCACCACCAGCCGGACCTCGCCCGAGCCGATCAGCTCGAGGATCGGCTCACCGGGCGCGTCCGGCGGCTGGCCAAGTTTGGCCACCAGGCGGGCCGGGTGTCCCGCTCCGGCCAGCACCGCCGCCGTCCCGGCCGTCGCCGCGAGTCGGTAGCCGGCCCTCGACAGGGCCGCCCCGAGGCGGGGCAGGAGGGCCTTGTCGCGGTCGGCGATCGAGAGCAGAGCGAGCGGCGGCGGGCCGCCCGGCACCGGGCGGGGCGGCACGAGCGACGCGCCGAGAAGCGCCTTGGCCAGCGCGACCCGCGGGTCCGTGTGGATGCCGATCACCTCGCCCGTCGACTGCATCCCGGGCCCGACCGAGGGGTCCACGCCGCGCAGCTTGGCGGTCGAGAAGGCCGGCGCCTTGACCGCCACGTGGCCCGGCGGGGGGAGCAGCCCGCCCGGCCAGCCAAGCTCCCGGAGCGAGGCGCCGAGCGCGATCCGGACCGCGAGCTCGACCATCGGGACGCCGGTCACCTTGGACAGGAACGGGACGGTCCGCGAGGCACGGGGGTTCACCTCGATCAGGTAGACCCCGTCGTCACGGACGATGAACTGGGCGTTCACCAGGCCCCGCGCCCCGAGGGCCCGGACAACCCGCTCCATCGCGGCCACGATCAGCTCCTGGTCGGCCGCGCTGACCGCCTGGGGCGGGAACAGGCCGACCGAGTCGCCCGAATGGACGCCCGCTCGCTCGATGTGCTCGAGCAGGCCCGGGATCAGGACGGTCTCGCCGTCCGAAACCGCATCGACGTCGACCTCGACCCCCTCGAGGTAGCGGTCGATCCGGACCGGCCGGTCGGGGTCGACGACCGTGGCCGCGGCGAGCTGGCGAACGAGGTCGTCGGGTGAGTAGGCGAACTCGATCGCCAGCCCGCCGATGACGAACGAGGGGCGGACGATCACCGGGTAGCCGATCCGCTCGGCGAGCGTCAGTGCCTCCTCGACCGAGTGGGCCATCCCGCCCTCCGGCTGGGGGATGCCGAGCCGGTCCAGGAGGGCCGCGAAGCGCGTCCGCTCCTCGGCCTGGTCGATCGCCTCGAGATCCGCCCCGATGAGCGGCACCCCGGCCGCGGCGAGCGGAGCGGCCAGGTTGAGCGGCGTCTGGCCGCCGAACTGGACGAACGCCGGCAGAGGCGTCGCGCCGGGCCCAGTCTCGGCCTCGATCACGCTCCGGACCGACTCCGGGTCGAGCGGTTCGAAGTAGAGCCGTGACGAGGCGTCGAAGTCGGTCGACACCGTCTCGGGGTTGGAGTTGATCATGACCGCCCGCCAGTCGAGCCGCCGGAGCGTGTCGGCCGCCTGCACGGCGCAGTAGTCGAACTCGATCCCCTGCCCGATCCGGACCGGACCGGAGCCGATCACCAGGGCCGCCGGCCGCTCGACCATCGGCGCCTCCGGCTCCGAGCCCGCGGCGGCATACGTCGAGTAGAAGTACGGAGTCACGGCGGCAAACTCGGCCGCGCACGTGTCGACCATCGCGTAGCCCGGCACGAGTCCGACCGAGAGCCGGGCGGCGCGCACCTCGGCGGGGGCGACCCCGGCCAGGCCGGCCAGCTCGCGGTCGCCAAAGCCGGCCCGTTTCACCGTCGCCAGCAGGCGCATGGCAGCCTCGTCGGCCGGATCGACCAGCCGGCGACCGGCCTCCCGTACCGCCGCCTCGAGCCCAACCGCCCGCTCGAACTCGGCGATGAACCACGAGGAGATCCCGGTCACCCCGCCGATCACGGCCCCCGGCACGCGGCGCCGGAGGAGGGCCAGGATCCGCCAGAGTCGACTGTCCGAGGGGGCCAGAAACCGGCGCAGGATGATCGGCGCCCCGGCCCGTTCGGCGTGGCGGGCCGATTCACACAGCTCGCCGTCGGGTCCCAGCCAGCGGATCGGCTCGTCCTCCGGCCGCTCCCTGCCGTCGGGCCCCAGACCGTAGACGGCGGCCAGGTAGTCGAGCGTGGGAGCCCAGGCCGGGTCCTCGGCCAACGGCCCGGCGCCGGCCTGCTCGAGCCCGCGCAGGGCCTTGTTCAGAGCCGCCCCGAAGGTCCGGTCGATCGCCATCACCTCGCCGGTCGCCTTCATCTGGCTGCCCAGGGTCCGGTCGGCGGTCGGGAACTTGTCGAACGGGAACCGCGGCAGCTTGACCACGACGTAGTCGAGCGCCGGCTCGAACGCGGCGACCGTCGTGCCGGTGACCACGTTCGGGATCTCAGCCAGTCGGCGGCCGATCGCGATCTGGGCCGCGACCCGGGCGATCGGATACCCGGTCGCCTTGCTGGCCAGGGCGGAGGAGCGGCTGACGCGCGGGTTCACCTCGATCACCGCGTACTCGCTCGAATCCGGGCTGAGCGCGAACTGGACGTTGCAGCCGCCCTCGACCCCGAGGGCCCGGATGATCGCCAGGGCGGCGCTGCGCAGGCGCTGGTGGACCGCGTCGGGCAGGGTCAGGACCGGGGCCACGACGATCGAGTCACCGGTGTGGACGCCGAGCGGATCGACGTTCTCCATCGAGCACACGGCGATGCACGTGTCGTCCGCGTCGCGCATCACCTCGTACTCGATCTCCTGCCAGCCGACGAGGCAGCGCTCGACCATCACCTGGCCGATCGGGCTCGCCCGCAGGCCGGCTCGGATCCGCTCGCGGTAGGCGGCCTCGGTCTCGACGATCCCGCCCCCGGTTCCGCCCAGGGTGAAGGCCGGCCGGATGATCGCCGGCAGGCCGATCCTGGCCAGGGCCGCATCGGCCGAGGCGGCGCGCTGTGCATCGGTCGCCCCTTCGACGATCGCCGAGGGGGCGTAGGGCTGGCCGATCCGGTCGAGCAGGTCGCGGAACTGCTCGCGGTCCTCAGCCATCTCGATCGCGCCCAGGGGCGTGCCGAGGAGGCGCACGCCGTGACGCTCCAGGATCCCGGCCCGGGCCAGTCCGACCGCGAGGTTGAGGGCGGTCTGGCCACCCAGCCCGGCCAGCAGCCCCTCGGGTCGCTCACGGGCGATCACGGCCTCGACCGCCTCGATCGTCAACGGCTCGAGGTAGACCGCGTCGGCCACGGTCGGGTCGGTCATGATCGTGGCCGGGTTCGAGTTGACCAGGATCGTGCGCACCCCCTCGGCGCGAAGGGCGCGGCAGGCCTGGGTCCCGGCGTAGTCGAACTCGGCGGCCTGGCCGATGACGACCGGCCCGGAACCGAGGATGAGCACCGAGGCCGGCTTCGGGTGGTCGGTCATCGGCGTCCCCGCTCGATCGCTCGTCCCTCCGCCCGGCGCGTTGCGGCGGTCACGAACCGGTCGAAGACGGCCAGCGCGTCGAGCGGACCCGGGGCCCCCTCCGGGTGGTACTGGACCGTCTCGATCGGCAGCTCGCGATGGCGGAGCCCCTCGACCGTGCCGTCGTTCAGGTTCACCTGGCTGATCGTGAACCCGCTGGCGGGAGGGAGCGACTCGCCGTCGACGGTCACCTCGTGGTTCTGGGCGGTCACCTGGACGAGCCCGAGGTCGAGGTCCCGGACCGGGTGGTTCGCCCCGTGATGGCCGAACCGGAGCCGGCGCGTCTCGGCACCGACCGCCCGGGCCACGATCTGGTGGCCGAGGCAGATGCCGAGCAGGGGACGGCCGTCGGCGATGGCGGCCCGGGCCAGGGCCACCGGACCGGCCAGGCGGGCCGGATCGCCGGGACCGGGCGAGAGGACGAGGCCGTCGACCTCGGGATCGAGCGCCTCGTCCGGACCGGCCGTGTGAGGGAGGATCCGGATCCGCGCCCCGCGCCGGCGAAGACTGCGGACGATGTTTGCCTTCAGCCCGAAGTCGATGATCGCCACCAGCGGGCCGCCTTCGCCCGGCTCGCCAATGTCGCGTCGCGCCGCGGGCGAGACCCGGTCGATGAAGTCCTGGTCTTCCCAGCGCGGCAGGGCCCGGGCGGCGGCGATCGCCCCCTCGACGGCGGCTGCGAACGCGGCCTGACCCCCATCGACGCCCAGGGGCGCCGTGATCAGGCCCCGGACCGAGCCGTGGGCGCGCAGGTGGCGGGCGAGCGCCCGGGTGTCGACCCCGGCGAGCGCCGGGATGCCCTCATCGCGCAGGAGCGTCGCCAGCTGGTAGGCCTGGTCGGCCACGGCAGCGGTGGCGTTGGCCACGACCAGTCCGCGCAACCAGGGGCGCTCGGACTGGTCGTCTTCGCGGATCCGCCCGTAGTTGCCGATCAACGGGTAGGTCATGACCACCACCTGACCGGCATACGAGGGGTCGGTGCAGACCTC
>JAKAHU010000223.1 GCA_021825385.1 Chloroflexota bacterium
CGGCCCGCGAGGCGGCGGGTCGGTCGGCCAGCCTGGTCCGGATCGCGGCCGTGACGACGGCCGGCGAGTACCTCGCGCCGCCGCTCGTCCAGGCCTTCCGCAGCCATCACCCGGGGGTCGAGCTGACCCTCGAGGTGGCGAACCGGGAGCGGGTCTTCCGCTGGGTGCTCGACCACGAGGCCGATGTTGCGATCGGTGGCCGGGCGCCGGGCGACGACCGGCTCGTCGGCGAGCCGTTCCTGACCAACGAGCTCGTCCTGATCACGTCCCGGGACGATCCGCTGGCCGGGCGCCGCGACGTTCCGATCGCCGAGCTGGCCGAGCGGACCTGGCTCCTGCGCGAGGAGGGCTCGGGCACCCGGAGCATGATCGAGGAGCTCCTCGCCCTCAACGGCCTCCGGCCGCGGACACTACCGTTCGGCTCGAACGGGGCGATCAAGCACGCCGTGCGGATCGGACTCGGGGTCTCGCTCCAGTCGCGGATCGCGGTCGAGCTCGAGCTCCGGACCGGGATGCTCGCGGCGATCGGGCTGCGGGAGGGCCTGCCCGAACGCCAGTGGTACGCGCTCCGGTCCGCGGTCGGGCCGCAGCGTCCGCTCGTGGCCGACTTCCTCGCCTTCGTCCACACTCCCGAGGCACGGGCCGCGATCGAGGCGGCGCAGCGCCTCTGACGCGGTACGATTCCTGACCATGAGCACCACCGCACCCGATCCCGCGACCGGTCATCGGCTGACCCTGATGACCGTCCACGCCCATCCCGACGACGAAGTGATCGGGACGGGAGGCACGATGGCCAAGGCCGTCGCCGAGGGCCGGCGGGTCGTCCTCGTCACCTGCACCCGGGGCGAGCTGGGCGAGATCGTCGTGCCCGAGATGGACACGCCGGACAACCACCGGCGCCTGGCCGAGATCCGGGCCGCCGAGCTCGAGGCGGCGATGGCCGAGCTGGGCGTCGGCGAGTGGGAGAACCTGGGCTATCGCGACTCGGGGATGATGGGCACGCCCGGCAACTACGACCCGCGCTCCTTCTGGCAGGCCGACCTGGGCGACGCGATCCGGCGCCTGGTCTGGCTCGTCCGGCGCTACCAGCCCGACGTGATCACGACCTACAACGACTTCGGCGGCTACGGCCATCCCGACCACATCCGGACCCACCTGGTGGCCGTGGGGGCGTTCGCCCGGGCCGGCAGCCCGGACTGGTACCCCGAGCAGCTCGCACCTGAGTTCGGCGGCACGGGCCCCCGGCTCGAGGCCGGCGGGGTCGCGCCCTGGTCGCCCTCGAAGCTCTACGAGCAGGCGATCCCGGCCTCGGTCCGGAAGACGATCCAGGAGCGGCTCGAGGCGCGGGGGCAACGCGGCATCTGGTCCCCGCCCGAGGACGCCACCCCGGAGCAGCTGGCCGAGCACGAGGCGTGGCTGGCCAGGATGCTCGTCCCCGACGAGGCGGTGACGACGCGGGTCGATGTCTCGGACTTCCTCGACGCGAAGTGGCGGGCGATCCAGCGTCACGTCACCCAGATCAGCCCCAACAACTCGTTCATGGCCTTCGGGATCGAGGGCTGGCGAGAGTTCTGGTCGACCGAGTCGTTCGTCCTGCGCGAGAGTCGGGTCCCGACCGAGCTGCCCGAGACCGACCTGTTCGCCGGCCTGCGGTAGCCGCCCCGGTGGCCGTCCGGTGCCGGGCTACCAGCCCAGCAGCCTGCCCGACGCCTGGTAGAGCTGGTCGAGCACGGCCGCCCCGTCGCGGCCCGGGTCGAGGAGATTCGGCTGGGCCTGGTCGAGAATGATCGTCGGATGGAGCCGGACCTGGACGAGGGTCCGGCCGCGGAAGGTGAGCTCGAGCAGCAGCCCCTCCTGGGTCGGCTCGGACCAGGCCTGGTCGAAGACGAAGTTGCCCAGCGCGTACCAGATCGG
Organism: Chloroflexota bacterium; assembly: GCA_021825385.1. Lineage (GTDB taxonomy): Bacteria > Chloroflexota > Limnocylindria > Limnocylindrales > CSP1-4 > JAKAHU01. Next base: position 1,915 of record JAKAHU010000223.1, read on the forward strand.
CCGGCCCCGGTAGACCTCCATCGCCCCGACCCAGTGGGGATGGTTGCCGATCACCAGGTCGGCCCCGGCGTCGATCGCCGCCCGGCCCAGGGCTCGCTGGAGCGAGGTCGTCCTGGCCGTGTACTCGACCCCCCAGTGGGGATAGACGACGACGACCTGCGCGCCCGCGGCGCGCGCGGCGGCCACGTCCCGCCGCAGCGCCGCGGCCGACATCGGGGCGCTCCCCGCCCGCCCGGTGCCGGCGGCGTACGAGGGGGCGATCGTGTCGTACCCGAGGAACGCGACCCGGATCCCGCCCGCCGACCCGCCGGTCGCACCGTCCGCCGTGCCGCTGGCCGCCGCCGCGCCGGCCACGAGGATCGCCGGCTTGCGGGCCGCCGCCAGGTCCCGGCCGGCGCCGCTGTGAGCGATCCCGCGCCGGTCGAGGTTGGCGATCGTCTGGAGGAGACCGCTCGCGCCCGCGTCGCGGATGTGGTTGTTGGCCAGCGAGACCCAGTCCAGACCCGCGTTCCGCAGCCCGTCGATCAGGCGCGGATCGGCCGAGAAGACCGTCCCCTGGACGTGATAGCGGAACGCGTCCGGGGCGGGATTCTCGAAGTTCGCCACGGCCAGGTCGGCCGTCTGCAAGAGGTGACGGACTGCCCCCGGATCGCCGGTCCGGCGCGTGCGCGGCAACTCCCAGCCGAACGACGAGCAGCAGAAACGGCCGGTGATCCGGGCGCTGCCGCCGGCGAACGGGAAGTCGACCCCCCGGCCGAGGATCGTCACCTGGCGGGCCACGCCCCGGTCGAGCAGGATGTCGCCCCCGGCCACGAGCGTCCAGGTCGAGCCCGGGTCGAACGGCTGATCGTTCGCCGCCAGCCGGGCGGCGAGCGGCCAGTCGGCGAGCGAGCGGACGCGGTCGACCCCGAACAGCTCGTGTCCGTCCCAGCCGAGGGCGCGGACGGACGGGCCGACCTGGCCGGCCCGGACGAAGGCGAGCCGGTCACGGTGGACGGCGAGGTCGCGGGCGAGCGTGGCCGCGTCCGCGACCCGGATCAGCCGCGCCGGATCGGCCGGCGGCGCCACGCCGAGCGCCGCCAGGATCGGGTCGGCATCCGCGGCGACGAGCTCGAGCGCCTGGTAGCGGCCGCTCCGGCCGGCTAGGACCGCGGCGACGTCGGCGGCGTCGACGGACGTCTCGGTCGAGCGGAAGTCGACGATCGGGACGATCGGGAGGTCCGCCTCGGCGGCGGGCTGGTTCGCCGCCGGTGGGGGGCTCCCGGCAGCCGCCGGTGCGGACGCGAGGGGGTCCGGTGACGAGTCGGGCGAGGAGGACGAGGAGGAGGCCGAGACGGCGGGATCGAGCGGTGCCACCGGCGGCGCCGCCGGTGGCACCGGCACCGACAGCGAGGGAACCGCCGAGCCGGACGCGGGGGCGGGCGTCCAGGCCGGAGCCTGGGCCGCCTCGCAGCCGATCGTGACCACGGTGAGCAGCGCGATCAGGCTCAGCAGGCGACGCACGGGCGGCATTGTGCCACGGAGATGAGAAGGCCCCGCCTGGGCGGGCAGGCGGGGCTCGGGAAAAGCAGGCGATGGCGGACCCGACCGGATTCGAACCGGCGATCTCCAGCGTGACAGGCTGGCATGTTGGGCCGCTACACCACGGGTCCGTACGGCGAACGGCAGGATAGCAGGCTGACGCGCATCCTGCCCGATCCCGGGGCAGCCCGGTTGACGGGCGGTGTGGAGCTCAGGTCATGGGATCGCGCCGGCCGCGATCGTGTCAGCGACCGACCCGAACGCGCGACCACGGAGCACATCGAGCCACGTCCCCGTTGCCGGCCGATCAGCGGTGCCGTCGGCCGCCTCGTAGAAGAATCCCTGGAAGCTCACGAGACGGTATCCATCGTCGGCCGCACCCACCTCAGGTGGCAGACCCAGGCGACGCATGAAGTTCCGTTCGCTCGCGAGGAAGAGCACGAGCCGTTCGGGTGGCGTTCGAGCCGCGAACCGCGCGTAAGGGCTGGCAAAGTCGCCGGACAGGTCGCTTGGCAGACCCACCCCGATCGCCCAGCGGAACTCGATCAGCCCCGGGCCACGCTCGCTCGGCTGTCCGCTGAGGACGCGCTCGATCGCCACTGTGGCAGTGACCCGGTAGATCACGTTCCCGTACTGGTCCGCGTCATCCGGCCCCCTCCGGAGCCCGTTGATCCGCCCGACGATGACCGCGTCAGAGCCGCCGCGCATCTCTCCGAGCGAAGGGTAGATGATGGAGCCCGGATCGCCCGCCCAGGCCAGCGCCAAGAACTCCGCGGTCGTGAAGGGCTCGGCTGCGTCGACCGGTGTCGCAGTCAAGAGCGCGGGCGTGAGGTCCGACCGGCGCGGCGCGGCTGGCACTGGCTGGCCCGCTCCGGCACTCGCGGTCGGGGCGCCCGCCGGGGCGCCCGGCGCCGCCACGCACGCGGAGACGACCAGAATCGAGAGCATGATGAAGCAACGGGCTGTGACCTGTGTCCATCGGCGCACCTGCCCGACAACCGCGCGCGTCATCGCCGTCACCTGGTCGCGTAGAACGATGCAAGGTGGCTTTGGTCGTGGGTGTCCGTCGTCGTGGATGTCGGGACCCACGTAGGGCTCAGGCGAAGGCGACCGTCCTCGCGCCCGCGACGATCTCCTCGACAACCTTGGCGGCGCCGACGATGCGCGCTCCTTCGGCCACGCTCTCCTCGCCGATGCCGCGCGGCTTCGCGCAGGCGCCGCACAGCCACACCTGGCCGCCATTCCCGATGAACTCCTTGTACAGAACAGCCAGCACGGGCAGGCCCGGATAGGCGATCCCCTCGGTGCCGCCCTCGGTCCCCAGCCAGACGGCGTCGATCGTGCACAGGACGACGGCGGCCTGGCCGGCCGTCGCCGCGATGTTCGCCGCGACGAAGGGAAGCGTGGCCCGCTCCGGATCGTCCTTGCCGTACGTGCAGTTGAAGATCAGCTTGTCGTTCATCGTCCTCGCTCCACCGTGATCACGAGGCGCCCGTCACCGGGTGCCTCAACCGAACGAACCGTGTGGCCCATCAATCGGGCCAGCGGGGGCAGGTCCTCCTTCGCCGCCGGGTCGCGTGCGGTGACCACGAGCACGTCGCCCACCGGGATCGCGCCGATCCGCCGCCGGAACTCGGGCGCCAGCCCATCGGCACAGCTCATCGCGCCGGCGTCGAACTCGTGGGTCCCCGTCGAACTCGCTCCCCCCGGGCGGTCTGTCGGCTGGAAGCCCGAGCAGAGGAGATCGATCGCGGCGATGCGTCCATCCGCGTCCACGTCGAGGTACGCCTGCTGCTCGATGACCTCCCAGTCACGACCCTCGCGGAGGAGGAACCGGTAGCGGGCGGACGTCCGATCGGAGACCGGGTGGACGAGGACCTCCTGGACCTCGAGCGCGACAACGTCGCCGAACCACTCGAAGTACTTGGCGACCACGTCGGCCGCGCCAGCGACCTGCCCAGGACCGGATGGAATCATGTAGCGGAGGCGGACGTCGCGCGCCAGCAGCAAGCTCATGAAATAGTTCACATCTTCTTCGACTCGCAAGCCCGCGACCGAAATCGAGCCGAGGTGATTTGACTTCAAGAGCGCGGTTGCGAAGTTGGCTCGCTGGATGAGCGTGGTCGAGCTGATCCACAACCGGCCGCCGTCCCAACCTTTGACGGTGGGCGGCTCGAAGATGTCTTGGCCAAGCTCCGCCGACAGCCGCGCGATCGCTTGTAGATTTGGTTTCGCCTTGAGCTGTCGCACCGCACCGAGCAGCAACTCGACCGGCGACTTGATGATCGACTGCCGCGATGACTCGGCGAAGAACAGTCGCGATGAGAACAACTCGCGCAGGATCGGCCGCCACTCGAAATTGTGTTGACGAATGCGGGCGGCCAGCGCGTCGATGTGCTCGCGAGGCGGTGAT
>JAKAHU010000224.1 GCA_021825385.1 Chloroflexota bacterium
ACGATCGCCGCCGAGGCGGCCAGCTCCTGGGCCCGAACGTGGAAGCGCGCCGCGACGTCACCGGCGGTCATCGTCACGAGCGGCAGGTCGAGCTCCGGGTACGCCTCGTACGGTCGGTCGTGTCGGAGGTCCCAGGTCAGACCGGAGGCCCGGGCGGCGACGCCGACGGCCCCGAGCCGCTCGGCCAGCTCGCGGCTGACGATCCCGGTGCCGTGGAGCCGGCTCATCAGGCCCTCGGATCGGCGGAGGGCGCGGACGAGCCCGCGCACATCGTGGCTGATCTCATCGACCGTGGCGCCGAGCTCGGCCAGGACCGGGTCGGACAGGTCGGCGCGCAGCCCGCCGGGCGCGACGAGCCCGGTCAGGTAGCGGTGGCCGGTCAGAGCCTCGTTCACCCGGAGCAAGCGCTCCTTCTGCCAGCCCAGCTGTGAGGTGCCGAAGTGGAACCCGACCCCGGCGCAGATGTTGCCCAGGTCGCCGACGTGGTTGTAGAGGCGCTCGAGCTCGGCCAGGAGGACCCGGGCGAAGCGGGCCCGGGGCGGGACCGTCGTCCCGGTCAGCCGCTCGACGGCCCGGCTGTAGGCCAGGGCGTGGGTGACCGTGCACACGCCGCAGGCCCGTTCCACGATCGGCAGGGCGCGCTCGAAGCTCCGTCCCTCGACGAGCTGCTCGAGACCGCGATGGGTGTAGAAGAGACGGGCGTCGAGGTAGAGGACGGACTCCCCGACCGCGGAGAAGCGGAAGTGACCGGGCTCGATCACCCCGGCGTGAATCGGTCCGACCGGGAGCTGGTAGACACCCTCGCCGTGGGCGACGAATGGCCGGAAGGGGCGGGCGAGGGGCGGCTCGGCTCCCGGCGCGGCTCCCGGCCCGGCTCCCGGCCCGGCCGGGCGGCGCTTCCGGAACGGGTGGGCGGGCAGGCCGGCGACGTCATGGAGGACGAGTGGCCGGAGGTCCGGGTGGCCGGCCGGCTCGATCCCGAACAGGTCGTGGATCTCGCGCTCGTCCCACTGGGCGGCGGGCAGGATCGGCGTCAGCGAGGGGTAGGCCGGCTCGTCGGCGGGCACGGCGGCACGCAGACGGGCGAGCTCGCCGCCGGGCAAGCCGAGCACGACTTCGACGGCCAGGCCCGAGCCATCCGAGCGGGCGCCGAGGGGATGGGCGGGGAGACCGCTGCCACCCACGCCACCCGCCGCACCGTCGAGGCCGGAGAGGTCGAGGCCAACGACCATCACCAGCCGGGCGCCGCGCTCGACGAGCGCCCCGGCGACCCTCGGCAGGGCGGCCGGCGGGAGGTGACGAACGCCGTCGGCGTCGGCGGAATATGCCTCGAGCCCGTCTGGCCAGGACGCGCCGGCCGGGCCCTCCCCCACCGGGCGCTCCCCCGCCGGGCCCTTCCCCGCCGGGCGCTCCCTCGCCGGGCGCTCGTTCGGCTCAGCCACGGCCGCCTCCCAGCACCACCACGACCGCGTTCAGCGCCGCCATGAGCGGCTCGGGGGTCCACAGTCCGAGTGCCGCCACGATCAGGAGCGGTCCGCCCAGACGGAGCGCGAACAGCGCGCCTCGCCCGGCCGGCCCCGGCCTGCCGCCGGCCTGGCCGAAGAGCAGCCGGCCACCGTGGAAGGCGAGGCCGGCGAAGGTGAGCGCCAGGAGCAGCGCGGCGACGGCCGCGGCCAGGACGTGGCCGCGCTGGATCCCGCCCAGGACGATCGCGAACTCGCTGACGAAGATGCCCGACGGGGGGAGCCCGCCGAGGAGGACGATCCCTGCGCCGGCCGCCCCGCCGGCCACCGGCGCCGCGGCGAGCGTGCCCCGCAGGCGGGCCAGACTGCGCGTGCCGTACTGCTGGACGAGCTCCCCGCCCGAGAGGAAGAGGGTCGCCTTGGTCAGCGAATGGAGTCCCATGTGGAAGACCGTGCCGAGCAGGGCAAGCGGACCGCCGAATCCGATGCCGAGGGCCAGGACCCCCATGTGCTCGACGCTCGAGTAGGCGAGCAGGCGCTTGAGGTCGCCCTGGGCAACGAGGAACGGGAGCGCGACCGCGATCGTGAGCAGTCCGAACAGGATCAGCAGGGTCGAGGGATAGCCCTGGCCAAGCGCGTCGGCCGTGACCAGCTCGAACCGGATCAGGGCGTAGAGGGCCGCGTTCAGGGTCGCCCCCGAGAGCATGGCGCTGATCGGGCTGGGAGCCTGGCTGTGGGCGTCGGGCAGCCAGGTGTGGAAGGGCACGAGCCCCATCTTCGTCCCATAGCCGACGAGCGCGAACAGGAAGGCGAGGCGGAGGAGGGCCGGGTTGAGGGCCGGCGCGACCGCCACCAGCCGGGTCCAGGAGAGGGCGTCGGAAGTCTCCCCCAGGGCCGGTACGGATGAGGCATAGGCGAGCAGCGTGCCCAGGAGCGCGAAGCCGATCCCGATCGTGCCCAGGATCAGGTACTTCCAGGCCGCCTCGATCGCCTGGGTCGTGCGCACGAGGCCGACGAGCAGGGCGGACACGACCGTCGTCGCCTCGATTGCGATCCAGAGCAGGCCGAGGTTGTCGAGCAGCGGGACGGCCGCGAGGCTGGCCACGAAGGTCAGGAAGAGGGCGTAGTAGCGCTGCTCGTCGACCGGCCGCAGGGCGCCCCGCTCCAACTCGTGGCGCAGGTAGCGCGGCGAGGCCGCGATCGCCAGCCCGGCCACGAGCAGAGTCAGGGTCAGGACCCAGGCCCCCAGGGAGTCGAGGACGACCAGTCCCCCGAAGGCACGCAGCGGCCCGCCGGTGAGGACCGTCCCGGCCAGGGCGAGACCGACGACGACGGCCAGCCCGGTCGCCGCCAGGGCGAGCCGTGCCGCGTACCGAACCGGCCCGAGCAGGGCGAGCGCGCCGGCGGCAAACGGGACGACGGTCAGGGCGATCACCGCCAGCTCGTTCATCCGCGCAGGCTCCGCAGCTCGTCGGTCGAGAGCGAACCGACGGTCGCCAGCATCCGGCGGGCATAGACCCAGACGACGACGATCGCCACGAGGAGGTCGAAGGCGACCCCGAGCTCGATCACCAGGGGCATGCCGTAGGTCAGGCTGAACGCGGTCAGGGCCAGCCCGTTCTCGAACACGAGCAGGCCGACCACGATCGAGAGCGCCTTCCGCCGGGTCATCGCCACGAGCAGCCCGGTCAGGATCTCCGCCACCGCCGCCGGCAGGGCCCGCGGCGCATCGAGCCGGCCGCCGAGCGCGGCCCCGTCGACCGCGGCAACGGCGACGAACACGATCAGGATCGCCGCCACGAGCGAGCCGCGGGCCGGGAGGTAGGGGTGGCGCTCGACCCGGACCGGGCTCCGGCGCAGGATCCGGCCGAGGATGAGCGGCACGGCGATCCCCTTGACCCCGAGCGTCAGCAGGCCGCCCGCGACGAGGTCCGCCGACCCGGTCGAGAGCCCGACCACGAAGGCGGCCAGGGCGAGCAGGAGCGACTGGACGGCGAGCAGCCAGATCGCCCGACCGATCGAGCGGGTGTCCGCGATCAGCACCCCGACCAGGACGATCCCGGCCGAGCTGGCGTCGAGCAGGTGGGCCGCGGAGACGAGATCGGGGATCATGGGGCGAGCAGGAGTCGAGCGCCGAGACCGGTCAGAGCCAGGAGCGAGGCCAGACCGAGCAGGTCGGGCAGGGCGAGGATGCGGGCCTTGGCCACGGTCGCATCGAGCAGGGCCAGGCCCTGGCCAACGAGCAGGAGCTTGACCAGGCCCGCCCCGAGCCCGAGGAGGACGGGGAGCGGGGCGAGCTCGGTGGCCGCCCCAAACGGCAGGAAGACCGCCGCGAAGAGGGCACCGAGCAGGACGAGCTTGATCTCCGAGGCGTAGACGAGGAGGGCGAGCGAGCGGCCCGAGAACTCGAGCAGCATCCCCTCGTGGATCATCGTCAGCTCGAGGTGCGTGTCGGGATTGTCGACCGGCTGGTGGCCGGTCTCGGCCACTAGGATCACCGCGAAGGCGAGCCCGGCCAGGAGGTGCGACGGCCCAAGGAGGCCGATCCCGTGGTCGAGACCAAAGCGGCTGATCGTGCCCAGGTCGCTCGAGCCGGCCGCGATCGCCGCCCCGGCCAGGGCGAGCACGAGGCCGGGTTCAGCGAGGGCCGAAATCGCGACGTCGCGGCTGCTGCCCATGCCGCCGAAGGCGCCGCCGGCGTCGAGCGCGGCCAGAGCGAGGGCGAACCGGGCGAGGGCGAGCAGCCCGACGACGACGAACAGGTCGCCCCAGCCGACGAGCGGTGGCCGTCCGGTCGCGAATGGGACGAGGAGGGCCGCGATGACGACCGCGGCCAAGACCACGACCGGGGCGTAGCGGGCGACCGGGCCGCTGGTGCTGCTCTCGACCGGGTGCTTCGCCCACCACTTCGCCAGATCCCGGTAGGGCTGGACGAGCGCCGGCCCGCGCCGGCCCTGGAGGCGGGCCTTGGTGCGCTTGATCGTGCCGGCCAGGAGCGGGGCGAGGCCGAGGAAGACGGCGAGCTGGAGGACGACGAGGGCGAGCGTCGGCAGGGCGTCCGGCGGGAGCACGCCCGGCGGGAGCGCGGCGGCGAGGCTCATCGGCTCGACCGGACCTTCATCGGGCCCACAGCAGGAGCGCGATCACGGCCACGACGGTGTAGGCGAGGTAGAGCTGGAGCGCCCCGCCCTGGAGCCGGCGGGCCGAGTCGGCCAGCCGGACCGACAGTTCGTGAGCCGGCCGGAAGACGCGGTCCTCGAGCACGAGGGTGACCTCGCTCCGGTACCGGATCGCGACCGGAAAGTGCGTGCCGGGGTGGTACTCGACCTCGATCTCGCGCTCGGGGACGAGGATTCGCCGGAAGAAGAGCCGGATCGGTTTGGCGAAGCTCGTGGCGTTGTACTCGAAGGCCGGCGCCGGGGCGATCCCGCAGGTCCAGGTGTCGACCCGCCGGAGGGCGCGCTGCCGGCGCAGGGCAAGCGTGACGATCCCTCCCGCCGCGGCCAGCAGGAGCCCCAGGGCGAGGGCCGCGTACGTCGCCCCGGGGCCGGTCGCCGGGGTCGAGGTGATCGCGGGCAGGCTGGCCGGGAGCGGCCCGGGGATGAGCGTCCGGGCGACCCCGACCAGGCTCTCGACGACCGGGCCGGCCCCCAGCCCGAGTCCAGCGGAGGTCGCCGCGAGGAGGACGAGGGCGAGCCGGGCCGGACGGCCGACCTCGTGTGCCGCCGCCGCTTCCGAGCTCCGGGGCAGACCGAGGAAGGTGATCCCGGTCGCCTTCACGAAGCAGGCCACGGCGAGGGCGGAGGTGAGGGCCAGGGCACCGATCGCCGTCGCGGCCACGAACCGGACGGCCGCCGGAACCGGCTCGGCGGCGGCCGAGCCGAGCAGTCCCTGGAAGACGAGCCACTCGCTGGCAAAGCCGTTGAGCGGGGGGAGGCCGCTGATCGCCGCCGCCCCGATCCCGAACGTGAGCGCCGTCACGGGCATCGCCCGGGCCAGGCCACCGAGCCGGTTCAGGTCGCGCAGCCCGGTCGCCGTCAGGACGGCGCCGGCGCCCAGAAAGAGCAGGCTCTTGAAGACCGCGTGATTCAGCGAGTGGAAGAGGGTGGCCGCGAGCGCCAGGGCGGCGAGCGGGCGCTCGCCATGGGCGGCCAGGACGAGCACCGCCCCGAGCCCGAGCAGGATGATCCCGATGTTCTCGATGCTGTGGAAGGCGAGCAGGCGCTTGAGGTCGTGCTGCATCAGCGCGTAGAGCACACCCAGGACCGCCGAGGCCGCGCCGGCGGCAAGGATCACCACCCCCCACCAGTCGGGGCCGCCGCCGAGGACGTCGACGACGATCCGGAGCAGTCCGTAGATCCCGGTCTTGATCATCACCCCGGAC
>JAKAHU010000225.1 GCA_021825385.1 Chloroflexota bacterium
CGCCTTCGTGTGCGTCCGGCCAACCCCATTCGGGGGTTCGGGCTGGCCTCGGGGGGCGACCCGGCATACCTTGAATGGCGGCGGAGGGAAATGGGTTCTAGCGGTCGCTCTCTTTCAATCGCTGCTTCATCCTGAGCAGCAGGAACGAGCGGTACGGCACCATCTCCCCGCGGCCGTTCTTGGCGAACCGATTCCAGTAGTCCTCAACAACCCTCTCGAATGTCCCATCGGCCTGGACATCGTCGCCCATCATGACGACCAGGCTCTCCAGCGCATCCGCGATCGACACCCCTCTCTGCCTGGCGACGTCGTTGTTGATGGTTAGCTCATGTCGCGGGTAGTGGCCGGCCAGGTAGTTGAGCAGGCCTTCCAGGCTCTTGCGTTTCAACAGGTCGTCCATGAACGTCTCGGCCCCACTTCCGGCGGGCCGCCCGTCACCGTGCGAGTGCGTCCTGTCCAGGACGCGTACGGAGAAACCCCCGGCCGCGACGAAGACCGAAACCGCGGGCGGCTCGAAGAACTCGAGATGGGCCCTCAACGTCCGGCTTTTTTCCTCGAGCGTCTCGATGATCTGGCGCGAAGTCAGCTTGCGGCCCGACCGGTCCTTCAAGCGGATGAGGCACGTCCCCACGGCCAGGCCGTGGCCCTCCGTCCGGATCTGGTAACCCGTCAGCGAGGAGACCGAGGTGATCCCATCGATGCCCCTGGCGATCGAGCCCAGCTCGCGGCACCGGGCGCTCGTGGACTCGAGCTTCGAGCGCGGAGGAGACTCGATCACCGCATAGATTATGTCCCGGCTATCGAGCGGAATGACCTCGACGCTCATGCCGGGAGGGAACGCCGCCGCCTTCAGCTCCTCGAGGTCCTTCTCAATCGCTTCGATGGCGATGGCGGCGCTCCAGCCCGGGAGGGACTTCAGGACGATCGACGTTGCGGGATGCCCGTCGACGTCCGAGGAAATATCCAGGAACGGAGGGGCCAGCTCCGCTCGGCCGACGTCCTTGAGTTGCACGAGCTTGCCGTCGGGACTCGACGTCACAGGGATGAATGCATAGTTTTCCATCTGCTTGGATGGCCAGATCACAATCAGCTCGTACGCCTTGAGCGGAAACACCTGCCCCGAATACACCTTCCCCATGGCCTCGTCGAGCTCGTCGCCCGGGTGGACCTCTCCCGACGACGGGACGTCGAGCTCCTCGATGATGTCCTCGGACGACAGGTTGTGGGCCCGCATCTGGTCGGGGTTCAGCCGGACCCGCAGGGCGGGGTGGCGGTTGGCGAGCTCCCTGGGCAAATCGAAGCCCTTGATACGCCCGAGGCGGGGCATGACGACGTCGTTCGCGAACTTGACGACGTCGTTCCGGTCGGCGCCGGGGGCAGTCGAGTAGACGTTCACATAAACCAGCTTGCCGTCCGGCGTGAAGAGCCGGCGCTCGCTCCCGACGCCGCCGTCACGCCCGGCCTCCGCCGGCTTCTCCGCCTTCGCCGCGGCGTCCGCCTCGTCAGGAGAGGAGATGCAGATGTTGAGATTCGGCAGCGCCTTGAGGATCCGCGACTTGCCCGCATCGGTGACCCGGGTATGGTGGGACACCACCTGGCTGAGCCGTGGGAGTCCCTCGAGGTGCCGCAGGCCGGCATCGCTGACGTTGGTACCGTCGATATACAGTTCTTTCAGGCCGATCAAACCCGCCAGGTGGGCCAGACCCGCGTCGGTGATCCGGGTCTTGCCGACATACAGACTGCTCAGCCCGGTCAAGCGCGGCAGGTGCGCGAGTCCGTCGTCGGTCACGGGCGCCCGTGTCAGGTACAGGCTAGTAAGCCCGACCAGGGAACGCAGGTGGGCGAGTCCCGGACCCTTGACCTGGGTGTGGGAGAGATTCAGCACCCTCAGGTTCGTCATCCTTCCCACGTGAGCGAGTCCGGCATCGGTGACCCACGTACTGTCGAGCTCGAGCTGCACGAGCCGAGGTAGGCGACTCAGGTGCGCCAGGCCGGCGTCGCCGACCTTCGTGCGCTGCAGCCACAGCGACCCCAGCCTCGGGAGCCCCCCGAGAGAGGCCATGCCGGCGTCGCCGACCTGCGTACTCGCGAGTTCCAGCATTCGGAGCCTGGCCATACCCTTCAGGTGGACCAGCCCCGCATCGGTCACCGGCGTGCGATTCAGCGACAGTCTCTCGAGGCCGGTCAGCGCTTCGAGGTGAACCAGCGCGGCATCCGTGATTGGGCTATCCTCCAGGTACAGGCTCCGGAGCCGGGTCAGCCTCCTCAGTGACGCCATGCCGGCGACGGTCACGTTCGCTCCGCCAACATCCAGAGACTCCAGGCGGTCGAACAGGGCGACCAGGGCCAGCTCCGAGTCGCCGCAGCTCGGACGGAGCGACACCTGAATGACGTTGCTGGTGAGATCGACGTCGACATGCTCCGCCACCCATCGGCGCCACCCGGGGGTACGGGGAGCGCCGGGAACATCCCACTCGTAGGTGGTCCAGCCCCCCGCCGCCCGGATGGCCTTCACCGCCTTCCGCTGGACGAGTGCACGCTCCAGCCACCAGCCCAGGCAGCCCCCGACCGCCAGGACCACGAGGATCAGTCCCCTCACGCTGAGACGCAGGTAACGCCACCAGGGCCGGTTGCGGGGTGTTTCCATACCACCAGCATCCGGCATGAGCTGACCGGAGTCGAGGGGCTGACGTGTGTATCCGCTGAACCCCGGTCCCCTCGGCGGCCCGGCTCCGCCCGCCGCCTTGGGGATGGCGGGCTGACTTCCGCCAGTCATCAGGTGCCCGGACCTACGCGTCGCCCGTCTGCCCGGAAGTGACGCTGGCCCCGGGACGCGCTCGTCGTCGCACATCACCAGGGCCACACCGCCGACATGACGACCGACGACCATTCAGCCGAGAAGCGGGGCCGGCTCGACGGGGACCGCCGCCGCTTCGCCTGCCGGCGGTGCCGACCAACGGTCCGGGAGGAGCCCCGCCAGGCGATCCTTCGGAAGGCCGGGCAATCGCCCGAGCACGTCGCGCAAGTACACGAATGGGTCATGGCCGTGACGCTGGCAGCTCGAGACCATGCTGAAGAGGATCGCCATCGTCTTGCCGCCGTCCTCGCTCCCCGTGAACAGCCAGTTCTTGCGCCCAGTTGCGATCGTCTTCATGTGTTGCTCAGACACGTTGTTGTCGATCGCCAGATACCCCGAACTCGCGTAACGTATCAGCGCCTCCCAGTGGTTCTGGACGTAGCCGATCGCGGCGTTGATCGGACTCTTGGGCAGCACGTCCTTCTTCTGCTCCTCGAGCCACTTGCCGAAGCGCTCCAGGACCGGCACGGCCCGTTCCTGGCGGATTCGCAGTCGAATCGCGGCCCGCAACGATTCGTCGGTCTCATCCTCGGGCACGGCCTCGGCGATCTCCTTCCTGATCGCCTTCTCGATGGCATAGAGCTCGCGATAGAACGCCAACGCCGCGGCGGCGCGCGACAGATCCGTCGTCTGCGCCTCGACGAACTTTCGCCGCGCGTGCGCGTTGCACCCGACCTCGATCACGCGGCCGCCGGCGTAGATGCCGTCGTAGCCGCCGAACGCATCGGCCTGGAGGAAGCCGCGATAACCCTCGAGGAACTGACTCGGGCCGTCGCGCGATCGACTCATCGTGAAGTCGAAGACGTTGTACGGGTGCCGGAAGTCGCCCCAGTAGATCCAGAGCCGGCCCGTGGCCTTGATCTTGCGCTCCGAGTCCCGCACCTTCACCGAAGTGTCGTCGGTGTGGATCGTGCCGCAGAGGAGGATCAACGTCTTCATCAAGTCGTACAGCGGCTCGAGTACCTTGGCCGCGCCGCCCATCCAGTCGCAGAGCGTCGAGCGCGTGATCTCGACACCCTGCCTGGCCAGCCGGCGCTCCTGGCGGTAGAGCGGGATGTGATCGGCATACTTCTCGGTGATCACGTGAGCCAACAGTCCCGGCCCGGGCAACCCCTTGGGGATGGGCTGCGCCGGCTTCTCCGCGGTGGTGACATGGCCCTGGCAATGCGGGCAGGCGTAAGTACAGCGCCGGTGCTCGACGACGAACAGGGACGCCGGCTTGTAATCGAGCTGCTCGCTACACTCGGCGCCGATCTGGACCCGTGACTCGCCACACTCGGGGCAGCGGCGTTCGGCCTCGGTCAACTCGTAGAGGACCGGGATCCGAGGGAGATCCTTGGGCAGTGCCTTGCGGCCGTGGCCGCGCTGCTTCTTCTTGGTGCCGGCTTTCTCTTCGGGTCGCGGATCGGCGGCGGGTGGGGCCTGCTGCGCGGCGGTCGCCGACGGGTCGTCGAAGGCGTCGGGGATCAACAGCGGCTGATTGGGGTCGAATCGCTCGGTCCGCGGGCCGTAGAGGCGGCGGAGCAGGAGATCGAGCCGATGCTGGAGCTCCTCGTTCTCGTGCCGGGTCCGTTGCAGCACGTCGAGCAACTCGCGGATCATGTGCTGGAGGATGACGGGGTCGTCGGGCAGCGGCGCCGTGGCGTCGGGGAGGGCTGGGGTGGAGGTGGGAGGGAGGTCCGTGCTCATACCCCCTTAGACGCACGGACCGATCAAATGATTCGATGTCTTTTGGAGGAATTCGAGAGGATCTACTCGGTATCAGGCTGTGCGCCGGGGCACCGGGCGATGATAGCGGCTCGAGCGCCTCACGCTGGCGAGATCGACCCCGGCCAGGAGCATGATCAGGTCCGCGGCGCGGACCTCGATCTGCGCGTCGCCGTCGGCCGCGACGGGGAAGCGGTAGCTCCCCTTCTCAAGTCGCTTGTACCAGATCGCATATCCATCTTCCTCCCAGAGCAGCAGCTTGATCCGGTCGGCGGACTTGTTGCGGAAGACGAAGATGTCGCCCGAGAGCGGATCGCCGCGGAGCCCGTCCCGCACGAGGGCGGCCAGGCCGTCGAACGATCTGCGGAGGTCGGCCGGTCGGGTCGAGAGCCAGATGCGGACGGCCGGTGGCAGGCTCAGCATGACGGGCCTCCTTGCTCGAGCGTCTCGACGACGCGCACGAGGGTCCGGGGATCGAACCCGGCTGAGACGCGCACCGATCGTCCGTTGGCGAGGACGACCTCGATGCCGACGGTGGGCGGCTCGGTCGCCTCGGCGACGACATGCACCGGGAGGAAGGCGGGCGGGGGCTGGTCACGTCGCCCCAGTTCCCTACGCCACCAGTAGAAGGTCATCGGGTTGAGGCCCTCGGCCCCGCAGAACGCCCGGACGGACAGACCACTTCGCTTCCAGCGGGCGATGACCTGCCGCCAGTACGGCTCGCGGCTCGGTCGCCCGTGTACGGATTTGGCCATGGTTCACCCCCTTTCGGCCATGCCGCGATCGTAGCATGGCCTGCAAGAAGGGGTTCACCGGACGCACACAATCGACCCTGCTGCCCCCGGCGGGCGGCAAGGCGGCCGGGAGGCCGCCGGAGCCGGAGGCGGGCCATGTGATCGAGCCCGCAGCGTGGGACGATGGCGACCCGCTGCCGCAGCCGGGCGATCCCTACAAGGCGTGCGCCCGGCCCAGCAACAAGCCGGAAACCACGCTGCATGTCATGCTCAAGGACGGCTATTCCAGGGGCTTCGCCTGGAGCAATTACGACAGCGTCGATACGGCGCCCGGCGACAAGCCGGGCAGCGGCCCGGTGTTGGTCGTGCGCTTCGCCGGGCTGGAGCCGTCCGAATTGCGCCTGAACGGCAGCAACCTGGGCCGGCTCATGGCCTGGATCGGCCAGAACCGCCTGGCCTGGATTCGCGAGCATCCGTCGCGGCGTGGCTTCGAC
>JAKAHU010000226.1 GCA_021825385.1 Chloroflexota bacterium
CCGAAGGCAAACCCGCTCATCCGGCCGATCGAATCGCCCTACGGCGACGGGGTCGTGTACGCCGTGCCGCCCCTGAAGCCCGACGTCACGATCGTCCACGCCCAGCGCGCCGATGCGAGCGGCAACACCCAGGTCTGGGGGCTGCTGGGCTGCCAGAAGGAGGCGGCCTTCGCCGCCGAGCGGGTGATCGTCGTGGTCGAGGAGCTCGTCGACGAGGCGGTCGTGCGGGCCGATCCAAACCGGACGATCATCCCCGGCCTGATCGTCGACGCCGTCGTCGTCGAGCCGTTCGGGGCCCATCCCTCGTACGTCCAGGGCGCCTACGATCGCGACAACCGGTTCTACCGCGACTGGGACGCGATCAGCCGTGACGAGGCCGCGACCCAGACCTGGCTGCGCGAGTGGGTCCACGGGCTCGACGGACGCGCGGCGTACATCGAGAAACTGGGCGCCGAACGGGTTGCGGCGCTCCGCCCCGGACCGGCTCCGTCCGGCTCGGTCGACTACGGGGCGTATCGATGAGCACCTCGATCCCGGCGCCCGAGCCCGGGTTCAGCCGTTCGGAGATGATGATCGTGGCCGCCGCCCGTGAGCTGGCCGGCCAGCGGGTCTGCTTCGTCGGCGTCGGGCTGCCGAACATCGCGGTCAACCTCGCCCAGCGGACGGTCGCCCCCGACCTCGAGCTGGTCTACGAGGCCGGCGTCTTCGGTGCCCGGCCCGCCCGCCTGCCACTTTCGATCGGGGACCCGACGATCGTGACCGGGGCGACCGCGGTGACCTCGATGTTCGAGCTGTTCGCCTTCTACCTCCAGGGCGGCCTGATCGACGTCGGCTTCCTCGGTGCCGCCCAGATCGACCGCTTCGGGAACATCAACACGACCATCATCGGCGACGACTACGCGCATCCGAAGACGCGCCTGCCGGGCTCCGGGGGGGCATGCGAGATCGCGATCAATGCCCGCGAGGTGTTCGTGATCATGCGCCAGTCGAAGCGCTCGTTCGTCGAGCGGATCGACTTTCGGACCTCGCCCGGCAATCTCGGCGGAGCGGAGAACGCGGCCCGCATCCGGCGCGAGCAGGGTTGGCTCGGGCGGGGGCCGTCGGTCGTCGTCACCGATCTGGGGATCTACCACTTCGACGAGCGCGGCGAGATGCGCCTCGACTCCCTCCACCCGGGAGCCACGCTCGACCAGGTCCGGGAGACGATCGGCTGGGAGCCACGGATCGGGCCCGATCTGCGGACGACGCCCGCCCCGACCGCGGACGAGCTGCGCCTGATCCGGGTCGAGCTCGATCCGGACGGGATGTACACCCGCTAGCCGGACACGCGAACGCCCCGGTGGTCCGGTACCGGGGCGTTCGTCGGAGTCGACCGGGGGATCGGGGGAGTCCCGCCGGTCCGGAAGGAGGAGCTGCCCACAGGATGCCCTGACGGACAGGCGGGCTGATGGGCCGACGGTCCCGTTCCGGCGGGCCGTTCGGACCCCCTCAGGAGAGTTCCTCGTCACGTGGACGGACGACCAGGACCGGGCACTGGGCGCGGTGGACGACATGGTCCGAGACGCTGCCCAGCAGATACCGTCCGACCGTGCTCCGGCCGTGACTGCCGACGACGATCAGGTCCGCCGATTCAGACTCGGCGGCGGCGATGATCCCCGCCCCGGGGTCGCCCTCCCAGAGCAGGAACGTCGCCTTTGCACCTGCGGCCCGGGCCTGCTGGACCACCTGCTGGGCACTCGTGGCGCGCTGCTCACGGTCCTCGGCCGGGCGGATGAAGCCGATTGGGACGAGCCCCTTCTGGCCGCCCAGGACGTGGACCACGAGCAGCCGTGCGCCGAGCCGGACGGCAAGCTCGATCGCCTGGTCGGTGGCCGCCGCGGAGGCCGGCGACAGGTCCGTCGCGAGCAGGATCGTCTCGATCCGGGGCGGGCCCGACGGCCGAACGGGATCACCCGCCATCGCGAGCGCCTAGGCCGTGATGGCCTTGACGATCGCGTCCACGTGCGCCTTCTCGGGCACGACGATCAGCGTGTTCACCATCCCAAACATCCCGTCCGCCCCCTCGGCGTGGGGGAGGATGTGGCAGTGGAAGGCCCACAGCCCGGGACGATCCACCTTGATCAGGGCGTCGAAGCGCTCGCCGGGGTTGACCCCGAGCGTGTCGCACTCGAAGGCGGCGCTGCCGAGGGGATGGCCGTCCCGGGCGACGATCTTCATCGTGTATCCGTGGAGGTGCCACGGATGCATCATCGTCCCCTCGTTCATGAACCGGACCAGGACGCTCTCACCGACCGCCGCCAGCACCGGCACGGTCGCCGGGAAGCCATGGCCGTTGATCGTGAAGCCGCCGAGTGAGTCGTTCGAGATCCAGACGTACTCCCGATCGGCCTTGACCGGATTGGCCGTCGGTTCGACGATGAACGCCCCGAGCAGGCCCCGGCCGACCTGGTCGGTCGCGTTGTGGTGCGAGTGGTACATCAGCGAGCCGGCGTTCCTGGCGGTGAACTCATAGGTGTACGTCTCGCCCGGGACGATCGGTCGCTGGGTGACGAACGGAACGCCGTCCTGGAAGAAGTCGTCGAACTCGACGCCGTGGAAGTGGACCCCGGTGGTCTCCTTCAGGTTGTTCTTGAAGACCGCCCGGACCCGGTCACCCTGGTTCACCCGGATCGTGGGTCCCGGCCAGTGCCCGTTGTAGCCGAGGGCCGCGAGCGGGGGCAGGAGCTCGTCGATCTGCTGTGAGATCTCGTCGATCGTGAGGTTGAAGACCTTGATGCTTCCGTCGAGGGTGGGCGTGAGCGGGTTGAGGATGTCGTTGAGAACGAGCTGGGGGACCTGGGCGAAGGCCGGCTTGGCCTGGAGCTGCGGGTAGTTGTCCGCCGCGCCGAGGATGTCGGCGAGCTTGGCGAACGCCGCATCGCCGTAGATGCCCTTCAGGGCCGGGGCGAGGTTGCCGACGTAGCGCCGGACCTTGTCACGGGCATTGACGTCGTGGATCGTCCAGCCCGCCGGCACGGACGGTGCCGGGGACGTGGACGCGGCGGCCGAGGGAGCGGCGGAGGCGGCCGCCGAGGGAGCGGCTGACGGCGCCGGACTGATCGGCGCGGCGGGTGCGCCGCTCGCCGCGGGGTTGACGGTGGGCCCGAACGTCCAGTTGGCCGCGGTGCCTGGGGTGCAGGCCGCGATGCCGGTGGCGATCAGGCCGCCGCCGGCGATGGCCGCACCGCGGAGGAAGCCGCGGCGCGAGAGGGCGGAGTGGGCGGGTTGCAGGGGGACCTGCTGCAGCGGTTCGTCCATGGCGGGCAATGCTAGCCCTGATCGGCGGCCGCGACAGGGACGTGTGGCCCCTTCGCGCGGGCCGGGTGGACGTCTCATGACCGGTCCACCGGAGGACGGTATCTCGACCACGTCTGCGGGCGGCGCTGGTAGGCTGTGGGTGTGGAATCTGCGGTCCGCCTCCCGTCGCGCCGGAACCCGCCCGGACCAGCGGCCGTGCCCTCGGCCGGCCCGCGGCCCGGTCCGGGTCCGTTTCCGATCGTGGCGGCCCTCGACGCCCTCGAGGCCTGGCAGCGCGGGCCGACCCGCGCCCGGCTGGCGGCGGTGCGACGGGCGCTGGCCGGGGTCGTCCAGGCGGCCGGGGCGTCGGGTGCCTACCTGGTGGTTGAGGCGGAACCGCTCCGACCGCTGGCGGTGGGGGTCGGCACGCTCCGCCGCCGTCCGCCCGAGGCAGGCGGGCCGAGCCCGTTCGAGCTGACCGCGGACCGGGGACGGGTCCGCCTGGGCGCCCTGTGGCTCGATGCCGCCGGCCCGGAGGCGGCGCTCGCGGCGCGGGCACTCGAGCGGATGCTCCAGGCCTTCTGGTCGGCCGAGGAAGCGCGCGTCACCGCCGAGCGGCTGGCGGCGCTCGACGAGGCGGCCCGGGCGGTGGCCGGGGTGCTGTCCGTGGACCGCGTCCTGCAGGTGATCGTCGATCGTGTTCGCGAACTCGTCGGGGCGCAGTACGCAGCGCTCGGCACGACCGACCAGGAAGGAAACATCGATCGCTTCATCACGAGCGGCATCAGCCGGGTCGAGCGGCAGCGGATCGGCGACCCTCCGCGGGGCCACGGCCTCCTCGGCCTGCTGATCCGCGAGGGGCGCACGATCCGGATCCCCGACGTCATGGCCCACCCCGCCCGCTACGGTTTCCCGCCCGGTCATCCGGAGATGCACTCGTTCCTCGGCGTGCCGCTCGTGGCCAAGGGCCGCGTGGCGGGCAACCTCTATCTGACCAACAAGGTCGGCGGGGGAGAATTCACCGAGCGCGACCAGGAGCTGGTCGAGATGTTCGCCGGCCACGCCGCGATCGCGATCGAGAACGCCCGGCTCCACGAGCAGGTCCAGCGCCTGGCCGTGGTCGAGGAGCGCGAGCGGATCGGCAAGGACCTCCATGACGGGATCATCCAGGCGATCTACGCCGTCGGGCTGTCCCTCGAGGACGTGCCGGAGCTGATGGAATCGGACCCGGCCGAGGCGGTCAGCCGGATCGATCGCGCGATCGAGAGCCTGAACCACGCCATCCGCGACATCCGCAACTTCATCTTCGGCCTCCGGCCCGAACTGCTCGAGCAGGCCGGTCTGCAGGCCGGTCTGGCCGCCCTGGCCGATGAATTCCGGCTGAACACGATGATCGACGTGGATCTTCGGCTCGATGGGCGGGAGTCGGCCGGGCTGCCCGAGGACACGACGGTCCAGCTCCTCCACATCACCCGGGAGGCGCTCAGCAACATCGCCCGCCACTCGCACGCGACCCGTGCCACGATCGAGCTGGCGATGCCCGATGGTGGCATCCGACTCTCGATCAGCGACAATGGTCGTGGCTTCCCGGTCGACGCGGTTCGTGGTCCGGCCCACCAGGGCTTGCTGAACATGCGTGCCCGGGCAGCTGGTCTCGGCGGCCGGCTCGAGATCGAGAGCCGCCCTGGTGACGGCACGCGTATCATCGTCACGGTGCCGCGCCCCGAGGATGATGCTCCAGACGATTGAGCACGGCGCCGTGAAATCGGAAGCGTTGAGCCGGGTCCGCGTTCGCGTCGTGCGACGCGCCCGGGGTTATCTGAAGCGCGAGGAAGGGGAGGGACTGTGACCGAGGGGAGACCGACTCGACCGCTCCGGATCGTCGTCGTCGACGACCACGAGGTCGTGCGCCAGGGTCTCGTCTCGCTGCTCGACCGGCGCGAAGAGTTCCAGGTCGTGGCCGAGGCCGGCAGCGTTGCCGAGGCGCTCGAGATGACCCGCAAGTTCCAGCCCGACATCGTGGTCATGGATGTCCGGCTGCCGGACGGCTCGGGGATCGAAGCCTGCCGTGAGATCCGCTCCGAACTGCCAGGGACGCGGGTCGTGGTCCTGACCAGCTACCCCGACGAGGAGGCGGTCCTGTCCGCGATCATTGCCGGCGCAAGCGGCTACCTGCTCAAGCAGATCCGCGCCCGCGACCTGGTCGCGGCCCTCCAGTCGGTGGGGCGGGGCGAGTCGCTGCTCGACTCGGCGGTGACCGAGAAGGTGCTCGACCGGGTCCGGCGGATCGCGACCGGCTCGTACACCGACGAGCTCGCCCAGCTCACCCAGCAGGAGCAGAAGATCCTGGCCCTGGTGGCCGAGGGAAAGACGAACAAGGAGATCGCGGCCGAGGTCTACCTCTCGGACAAGACGGTCAAGAATTACGTCAGCTCGATCCTC
>JAKAHU010000227.1 GCA_021825385.1 Chloroflexota bacterium
TTGGACTCGTGAGCAGCCGATATGGGACGCGACGGTTGTACGGCCGGCGGCCGGCCGAGGATTAGCCGACGAGGGCTGGCGGCCAGGCCCCGGTCCGCAGCTGCAGCCGGGGCCCGAGCCGCAACCGGGGCCGGAACCTCAGCGCGAGATCGCCAGCAGGATCGCGCCAACCACGACCAGCGCCGCGGCCGCGATCCGCGTGATCGCCTCGCGCCGGCCGTTCGACTCACCGAGTCGGAGCGCGCCCCAGGCGGCCGCCAGGACGATCCCCGACTCGCGGAGCGGGGCAACTGCCGCGAGCGGGGCCTGGGAGTAGGCGAACAGAATCAGGAGGTAGGCGGTCAGCGACAGAACGCCGGCCGCGCCATCGCGCCAGAACGAGGTCGGGCGGTCCGCGACGGCTGGGACCGAGAGCAGGTGCGCGCGACGCCCGATGGCCACGGCGGCTGCCAGGATCACGGTCGCGAAGACGGCGAGGAAGGCCCCATACAGCCACGGCTCCAGGATCCGCACGCCGACGCGGTCCACGGCTGAGTAGGCGGCGATCGACGCGCCGGTCGCAAGGGCGAACCCGATCGCGCCGCGATGGTCGCGCCCGGTGGCCCGCAGCGCGCGCCACGGCCGGGCGACGAGCAGGATCCCGGCCACGAGAGCGGCGACGCCGGCCGCCGCCGGCAGCCCCAGGCGCTCCCCGAGCAGGCCGATCCCGACCATGATCGAGAGGAGCGGCGCACTGCCCCGGGCGAGCGGGTAGACAAGCGAGAGGTCGCCCCGCCCGTAGGCCGCCGACAGGCAGAGGAAGTAGACCGCCTCGAGCACGCCCGAGCCGAGCGCCAGGGCGACGCCGCCGGGCTCGATCGCCGGGCGGCCGCTGGCAAACCAGGCCAGGGCACCGAGCGGCGCGAGGACCGCCGTGCCGATCGCCTGGAGCCGGACGGCGGTCCGGAGCGGATCCCCGGAGGTCTTGAGGAGGACGTTCCAGCCGGCGTGGAGGACCGCCGCGACGATCACCAGGCCGAGGGCGAGAGGTGGCATCGTGAGGCCGGTCGGTCGGTGCTGCCCGTGACGGCAGGCTGCGCCGCCCGGTCAGCTCCCGATCGGGTGCCAGACGGTCTTCATCTCCAGGAAGGCCGCGATCCACTCCGGTCGCTGGGCGGCACGCTCGTCGGTCCAGTCGAATCGCTCGTCGGTGACGCCGGGCGGGCGACGGGCGAGCCGCTTCACGTTCTCGGCGGCGGCATCCTCGACCGCCGTGCGCAGGTCGGCCGGGACGCCCCACGTGTCGAGGGCATCGACATCGACGTGGGCCGCCAGGACCGGCACGAGCTCGCGCTTGTGGCCGGTCAGGATGTTGACCACGCCGCCCGGCACGTCCGAGGTGGCGAGCACCTCGGCCAGCGTCACCGCCGGCAGCGGTCGCGTCTCCGAGGTCACCACGACCGCCACGTTCCCGCCCGCGAGGACGGGGGCGAGCCGGGAGACCAGACCGAGGAGCGAGGAATGCTCGGGGGCCACGAGTCCAACGACCCCGGTCGGTTCGGGGATCGTGAAGTTGAAGTACGGGGCACCGACCGGGTTCACGGTGCCCAGGACCTGGCTGATCTTGTCCGCCCAGCCGGCGTACCAGACCCAGCGGTCGATCGAGCGGTCGACGGCGTCGCGCGCGGCGGCCGGCCCAAGTCCCTCGGCCGAGGCCACCTCGGTCACGAACTGGTCCCGCCGGCCCTCCATCAGCTCCGCCACCCGGTACAGGATCTGGCCCCGGTTCATCGCCGTCCGGTCCGCCCACGGGCCGAACACCTTCCGGGCGACCCGGACCGCGTCGCGAAGGTCCTTGCGGCTGGCCCGGCAGGCGTTCGCCAGAGGCGTCCCATCGGCCGCCGAGACGAGGTACGAGCGGCCCGATTCGGTCCGCGGGAAGGCGCCGCCGATGTACAGCTTGTACGTCTTGCGGACCTCGATCCGGGGCACCGACGGATCGGCCGGGACCGGGCTGCGGGGCGCCATCGGCTCAGCGATCCTCGAGCCGGACGTAGGCGTGGAGGCCATGGACGCCGCCCTCGCGCCCGAAGCCCGATTCCTTGTAGCCGCCGAACGGCGAGGTGGGGTCGAACCGGTTGAACGTGTTCGCCCAGACGACGCCGGCCCGCATCCGGCGGACCATCATCAGGATCCGGCTCCCCTTCTCGGTCCAGATCCCGGCCGACAGGCCGTACGGGGTGTTGTTCGCCTTCTCGATCGCCTCCTCGGGGGTCCGGAAGGTGAGCGTGGCGAGGACCGGCCCGAAGATCTCCTCGCGCGCGATCAGGTGGCTCATGGCCACGTTCGTGAACAGCGACGGGCGGAAGAAGAAGCCGCGCTCGGGCAGCTCACAGGCCGGCTGGTAGAGCTCGGCCCCCTCGGCCACCCCGGTGTTCACGAGCTCGGTGATCCGGTCGAGCTGCTGGCGCGAGTTGATCGCCCCGACGTCGGTGTTCTTGTCCAGCGGATCGCCGACCCTGATCGTCGCCAGGCGGTCCTTGAGCTTGCCGATCAGCTGGTCGGCGATCGATTCCTGGACGAGCAGGCGTGAACCGGCGCAGCAGACCTCGCCCTGGTTGAAGTAGATCCCGTTGATGATCCCCTCGATCGCCTGGTCGAGCGGCGCGTCCTCGAACACGATGTTGGCGGCCTTGCCGCCGAGCTCGAGGGTGAGCGCCTTGTCCGTGCCGGCAACCCCCCGGGCGATCAGCCGCCCGACCGCGGTCGAACCGGTGAAGGCGACCTTGTCGATCCCGGGATGGCGGACGAGGTGCATCCCGATCTCGCCGGGACCGGTGACGATGTTGACCACCCCCGGCGGGAGGTCCGCCTGGCGACACAGGTCGGCGAACAACAGGGCCGAGAGCGGGGTCGTCGAGGCCGGCTTGAGGACGACCGTGTTCCCCGCGGCGAGGGCGGGGGCGATCTTCCAGGCCAGCATCAGGAGCGGGAAGTTCCAGGGGATGATCTGCCCGGCGACCCCGAGCGGCCGGGCGATCCGGCCCGGGAAGGCGTAGTCGAGCTTGTCCGCCCAGCCGGCGTAGTACCAGAAATGGGCCGCCGCGAGCGGGATGTCGACGTCCCGGCTCTCCTTGATCGGCTTGCCCGAATCGAGCGACTCGAGGACCGCGAACTCCCGGCTCCGCTCCTGAAGCAGGCGGGCGATCCGGAACAGGTACTTCGCCCGCTCCGTGCCCGGCAGGGCGCCCCAGCTCCGGCGCTGGGCCCGGCGGGCGGCCCGGACCGCCCGATCGACGTCGGCCGGAGTGGCGCGGGCGACCTGAGCGAGGGGCTGCTCGGTGGAGGGGTCGATCGAGGTGAACGTCGCCCCGTCGGCGGCCGGGACCTCGCGCCCGTTGATGAACAGCCCGTAGCGCTCGCGGAGGCGAACGATCTCGCGTGCCTCGGGGGCGGGGGCGTAGTCCCACGGGATCGCCTGACCTTCGCCCAGGCCCCAGCTCGCCGGCGCCCGATCGCCGGTCCAGGGTCGCAGCTTCGGGGTCTCGCTCGTCACCGGGGCATTATCGCACCCGGGTCCGGCGGCCACCGGGCCCCGAGCGGGACGCCCGGTCGAGCGTCAGTCGAGGGAGAAGTGGTCCGGTCCCTGGTAGCGCCCGGTGCGCTCCTTCTCGATCTGCATCAGGACGTCGTTGAGCAGGCTCGAGGCTCCGAACCGGAACAGCTCGGGGGTCATCCAGCGCGGTCCGAGCGTCTCGTAGAGCACGACCAGGTACTGGATCGCCTCCTTGGCGGTCCGGATCCCGCCGGCCGGCTTCATCCCCACGAGCCGCCCGGTCTGGCGCTCGAAGTCGCGGATCGCCTCGAGCATCACCAGCGTCACCGGCAGTGTCGCGGCCGGCTGGACCTTGCCGGTCGAGGTCTTGATGAAGTCGGCACCCGCGGCCATGGCCAGGACCGAGGCTCGCCGGACGTTGTCGTACGTCTCGAGCTCACCGGTCTCGAGGATCACCTTGAGGTGCGCCGGGCCGGCCGCCTCCTTGACCTCGACGATCTCCTCGAACACGGTCCGGTAGTCGCCGGCCAGGAAGGCGCCGCGGTCGATCACCATGTCGATCTCGTCGGCGCCCGCGTCGAGAGCCGCCCGCGTCTCGGCGATCTTGACCTCGCGGAAGGTCTGACCCGAGGGGAAGCCGGTCGCGACCGAGGCGACCCGGACGCTCGAGCCGGCGAGCGCCTCCTTGGCCTCGGCGACGAGGGCCGGATAGACGCACACCGCGGCCACCGACGGGATCGTCGGGTCGCCCGGCAGCGGGTGGATCGCCTTCGCGCACAGGGCCCGGACCTTGCCCGGAGTGTCCTTGCCCTCGAGGGTCGTCAGGTCGATCATCCGGATCGCGAGGTCGAGCGCCCAGAGCTTCGAAGCCTTCTTGATCGAGCGCCGGCGCAGCGCCTCGACCCGCTCCTCGACTCCCACCTGGTCGACCGCGGTGACCCGCCCGAGCAGGCTGCCGAGCGTCCCCGGACGCGCGTCCCAGGCCCGGATCAGCTCGTTCGCGCGCTCCCGGGTCAGGCTGTCGCGGTGTTGGGTGGTGGCCATCGGACGGTCAGGATACACCGGCCCGGGCCTGGTTCCCGCCCCGCCGTCTCGGCAGCGGGGGCAGCGTCCGCCGGCGGTGCCCGGAGACGCGCCCCGCGACGGTCTCAGCCCGAGCGCCGCAACGCCTCGAGGTAGGCCCGCAGGCCGGGCCGCTGGCCGTAGGTCAGGACCCCGGTGCGGTAGATCCGGGCCGCGCCCCAGGCGACGAGCGCGATCGTGGCCAGCAGGGCCAGGACCGCCAGCCCGACCTCCCAGGGCTCCACCCGTCCAAGCACGATCCGCACGAGCATCAGGTAGGGTGAGAAGAACGGGACGAACGAGAGCGGCACGACCCAGGATGCCTCGATCGAGGTGACCGCGATCGAGGCGGCGAAGTAGCCGCCGATGGCCAGGAAGATCATCGGCATGGCGACCTGCTGGACGTCCTCCTGGCGACTGACGAGCGAGCCCGCGGCCGCGTACAGGAGCGCGTAGAGCAGGAACCCGAGCGCAAAGAAGCCGACGAAGGCGAGCAGGATCGTCGGGGTCAGGCCGCTCAGCGGGCTGTCGCCGGGCCGGACCCCACCGAAGAGCGCGCTTTCGATCGGCGCCTCGAGCAGCGTCGCTCCGAGCCCGGCGAAGAGGATCGCGGCGTACTGGGTCAACCCGGCGGCACCAACGCCGACGACCTTGCCGGTCAGCATCTGGGCGGCGGTCGCGGCGCTCAGGACGAGCTCCATGACGCGGCTGCTCTTCTCCTCGACCACGCTGACCGCGATCCACATCCCGTAGGTCATCACCGTGATGAAGATCAGGATCAGGAGGATCGTGGCCACGACCACCTGGCCGACCGCCTGAGTCTCGGACGGCTGCACCGCGGTCGACGGTCCGGCCGGCGTGACCACGAAACCTTCGTACGGGCCCCCGCCGGTGCTCGGCGCGAGCCCCGCCCGCTGGAGCCCGTCCTGGATCGAGATCCAGACCGCGGCCAGCTTCATGATCGTCGCCTGGCGGCCGGCGGGCGAGACGTTCGAGATCAGCTCGTAGGCCAGCCGCCCGCTCGGGGCCCGGTCGATCACCAGAACTCCGGCCAGCCGCCCCGAGCGAACCTGGCCGATCGCCGCCTCGA
>JAKAHU010000228.1 GCA_021825385.1 Chloroflexota bacterium
GCACATAGCGCCCGGCGTGGCCTGGCACATAGCGCCCGGCGACGCGGACAACGAAGCGCCGGGCGAAGCGCCGGGCCCGCCTCCTGGCCGGCCCGCCCTGATCCCAGCCTCACGTGCGTGGCGCCGGATGCTCAGGTTCGATCGCACGCCCGGCGCGACCTCGACCGGGACGTCGTCTGTCCGTGGGAACCCGAGCCGGTACTCCCTATACTCGGCCCATGCTGAGCGGCGGAGCGGCGGGACCGTACGGCGCGACCTCGCCCCGGATCCTCCTCGTCGACGATGACCCGAACCTGCTCGTGCTGCTCGCCGAGCAGCTCCGCGACGACGGCTTCGAGGTCACGACCGCCCGCGACGGCACCGAAGCGCTGCGCCGGCTCGAGGCCTCCTGGCCGGATCTCCTGATCGTGGACATGATGATGCCGCACCAGGACGGCCTCTCGCTGGCCCGGGAAATCAAGGAGCGCGCCGACCTGCCGATCATCGTCCTGTCCGCGATCGACGCCGCCGACAGCAAGGCCAACCTGCTCGAGGAGGTGGCCGAAGACTACGTCACGAAGCCCTACCACTACCCCGAGCTGCGGGCCCGAATCCACCGCGTCCTGCGGCGGCTCGGCGACCGCGTCCCACGCCAGCGCCTCGTCCTTGGACCGCTCCTCTCACTCGAGCTCCATCGCCGGGTGGCGATCGTCGACGGCCGGCCGGTCGGGCTGACGCCGACCGAATCGCGCCTCCTCTATTCGCTCGCGGCAAATCTGGGCAGGACGGTCCCGACCGAGACGCTCCTCGCTCGCGGCTGGGCGGAGACCGAGGATGCCGACCCCTCGTACGTGTGGGTGACGATGCGCCGACTCCGCCAGAAGCTGGAGCGCGACCCGAACCACCCGGTCCACCTGCTCACGGTCCGCGGTGTCGGCTATCGGCTGGTGGCCACGGGCGACGGAGCGGGGGACCCGGAGACGAGCGGGTGATCGATCCCACGGTCCTGGGCGATCCCCTGCCGGACGGCCCCGGCGAGCGGCCCCTGGCGAGCGTCGACGGACCCGATCGGGGCACCGAGTCGCCGAACGCCCCATCGCCCGAGCCGGTCGGGTCCCGGCTCGCCTTCCGGACCCGGATCACACTCGCCCTCGTCGCGGCCGCCGCCGTCCCGCTCGCCACCTTTGGGATCGTGCTCGTCGCGTCCGGCCTGCTCGGTCCTGACGTGACCCTCCATCGGCTCCTCCTGTTCGCGATCGTGGTCGTGATCCTGCTCGCGGTCCTCGCCGCGTACCTGCTCGCGGCCGATCTCACCCGGCCCCTCCGCGCGATCGCCGCGGCCGTGGATCGGGTCTCGGCCGGTAACCTCGACGTCCCGATCGTGGTCGCCGGCGATGACGAGCTGGCCCGGCTCGCCGAGAGCCACAACCGGCTGGCCGCGGATCTCGACCGGCGCAACCGCGAGCTCGAACGGATCCTCCAGGCGGTCGAGGCCTCGTCACCACGCGACGGCGTCGGCTGGCTGGTCGGTCGGGCCGCCGCCGATGCCCAGGCCGCGTTCGGCCTGATCGACGGTGTGGTCGTGCTCGCGGACCCGGCCAGCGTTCCGATCGAGGAAACGATCCCGGGCGAGCCCCGCCCGGTCCGGGCCGAGCTGCGCTCCGGGAGCGAGACGATCGGCGTCCTGGCCGGCCACCTGCCGGCAACCGCACGCTGGGAGCGCGCCGACCAGGACCTGCTCGAGCTGTTCGCCCGCGAGGTCGGGGTGGCGATCCGGAACGCCGAACTGTTCGCCCGGGTCGAGGCCCAGAACGCCCGCCTGCTCGAGCTCGATGCAGCCAAGGACGACTTCCTGCGCGGCGTCAGCCACAATCTCCAGACACCGCTGACGAGCATCCGGGCCCACGCCGAGCAGCTCGCGGCCGTCCACCCCGACCGGCGCCTGGAGATCATCGCCGAACAGGCCGAACGGCTGTCGCGGATGGTCCGCCAGCTGCTGACCGTGACCCGTCTCGAGTCGGGGGCGCTCAGGCCGGAGGCCGAGGTGGTCGCGCTGGCGCCGAGAGTCCGGCGGGCGTGGGAGGCGATCGCGGTCCAGGAGATCCCGTTCTCGCTCGAGGATCGGTCGGGCGGCTGGCTCGCGATCGCCGACCCCGACCAGCTCGACCAGGTCCTCTGGGCGCTCCTCGACAACGCCGTGAAGCACGGGGCGCATGGGCCGGTCGAGGTCGAGATCGCGGCCGACGAGGCGGCCGGCCGGCTGCGCCTGACGATCATCGACCACGGCCCCGGCGTCCCGGAGGCGGACCGGGCCCGGCTCTTCGGACGGTTCGAACGGGGGAGCGCCCGGCGGGCGGAGGAGGGCTCCGGGCTCGGGCTGTATGTCTCGCGGGAGCTCGCCCGGGCGATGGGCGGCGACCTCGTCCTCGAGCCGGCTGCGCCGGGCCGGGGCGCGGCCTTCAGTCTCCACCTGCCGGGTGAGCCGCCGCTGGAGTAGCGCCGCAGGGCCGCCCGGGTTCAGGCCGACCAGTCGGCCAGTCCCGCCAACCGGGCGATCGTCGCTTCATGGTACGCGGCATGACCAGAGAGCCACAGCCAGAACGCGCCTGTTCCAGGCGCAGGGCTCCCATCAGCCTGCCCGCGGGACAGGGGCTCTGATCCACCTGGCCCGCGAGAGGCTTCAGCGGTCATGCGTCGCCAAGTGGCACCGACGCAAGGCGGTCTGCAAGGTTGGCGCCGGATAGTACGTCCGTGCCCACGATGTCTCGGAGAACCGCGTGCACCTGATCTGTGGTCCCATCGCTTCCCGTCGTGCATCCCGAGGCCAGAGCCTGGTCGAGTTCTCGCTCGTGCTGCCGGTGCTGCTGGTTCTGGTCTTGATGGCCGTCGACTTCGGGCGCGCGTTCTATGCCTGGGTCACCCTGACCAACGCGGTCCGTGACGCCGCCAACTACGCGGGTATGAATCCCGGGGGCAGCTTTGGTATGGGCAGCACCTACAACTCGATCGTGCTGGCCGATGGCCTGCAGGGACTTCGGACGGTCTGCATGCCGCTCTCGGCAAGCGGACAACCCATCTTTAGCGCCGCCGGGATCCAGCAGAATCCGCTTCCTGCTCCTTCCTTTACCGACGGCTCCCAGGACGCCAACACGACCCCAACCGACCTCGGTGACCGGGCGACGGTCACCCTCTCATGCGACTTCGGGGTCATCACGCCCGTCATCAGCAGCGTGATCGGCAGTCCGATCCGCGTCAGTGCCGCGTCGACGTTCACGATCCGGGTGGGGCCCTATCAGCCATGAACCGCTCCCACCAGCTTGGGCAGAGCCTTGTCGAGACGGCCCTCATCCTGCCTGTCGTCCTGATCCTGCTCATGGGGCTGTTCGATTTCGGACGTGCGATCTTCGCCTACAACACGGTCGCGGAGGCCGCCAGAAATGGCGCGCGCGTGGCGATCGTCAACCAGACACCGGCGGACATCTGCGCGGTCGCGGCGGAGCGGGCGGTCGGACTCGCGCTGCCGAGCGGCTGTGTGTCGGCGGGTCAGGTGGGCGTGTCGATCAGCCCCTCGGGTGGGTGCACGGCCATCAACTGCCTCCAGTCGGTGACCGTGACCTACCAGTTCAGCCCGTTGACACCGATCGTGTCGGCGTTCACCGGTCCGATCACTGTGAACTCCACCTCGACGGTTGCAGTGGAGAGTCTGTG
Source organism: Chloroflexota bacterium (assembly GCA_021825385.1). Classification (GTDB taxonomy): domain Bacteria; phylum Chloroflexota; class Limnocylindria; order Limnocylindrales; family CSP1-4; genus JAKAHU01. Next base: position 3,688 of record JAKAHU010000228.1, read on the forward strand.
CCAGAGCGGCGGCTGCCCGAAGCCCTGAAGAGGCCGGCGGGTCGGTCGTTGCCGATCGCGCCTCGCCGAACGCGGGAGAAGGACGAATGAGACAGAGACATGATCCGGAGCACGGCCAGACGATCGTGCTCTTCGCGCTTGGCCTGGTGGCGGTGATCGCCATGGTCGGACTCCTGATCGACGGCGGGAACGCGTACGCCCAGCAGCGAGGAACGCAGAACGGCGCCGACGCCGCGGCCGAAGCCGGGGCGTCGGCGATCGCCCGATCGCTGTTGGCCGCGGCGGCCGGAACCGCTCCGACCTCGGCTCAGCTCGACACGAGCGTCCTGGCGGCTGTCAACCAGGCCGCCGGCGACAACAGGATCCGTCCCTTCGACCCGGGCGTGGCCGGGAACTCGCGGGCCTACTACACGGATGCCGCCGGCAACATGCTGACGCCTGGCGGCGGGACGACAACCAACCCGTCGTTGGCCGCCCCGGTCGGCGGGGGCGCGGTTCCGTCCTGCACGACGAACTGCATCAGCGGACGAGCGGTGGGCGTCAGGGCCCTCGCCACCCGTCAGTTCTCCCCATTCGTCGCCGGAGCGGTCGGGTTCGGCCAGTTCACGGCCAGCGCGGACGCGACCGCGGTCACCGGGTACGCCCCGTCGACCAACTGCACCGCCGCCGAAGGCTGCGCGCTCCTGCCGATCACGTTCGCGACCCATCCAGCGATATGCGACAGCACCGGGAAGGCCGTTTACGACCCGAACGAATGGGGGCTCCCGGTCGGCACCGCGTTCACCGGCTCGAACGAGTCGATCCTGACGACGTGCAAGAACGCTCCCGGGGCCGTTGGATGGCTGGACTTCGGTTGCGGCACGCTGGCCTCGCAAATCCTGAATCCGTGCAACGACAAGATCGACTTCCCGCTGTGGGTACAGGCCCAGCCTGGCAACCCGAACAACGTCGAGAACGAGCTGAACACGTACGCCGGCTGCACGGTGGGCACCTACGAGTCCGAAGCGACGACCTGCGGCTCCCCGGCCAAGCCCCATGCTGACCAGACCGTTCAAATCCCGTTCTTCGATGCGATCTGCATCGCCAAGGACCCTCCGCCACCGAACGTCCAGCCCGACTTCTCGGGAGGCTTCCCCGGGACCTGCCCGGGCAGCAGCCCCGGCGGCGGGAACAACACCTACTACCATGTCACCTACTTCCTCGGGTTCGTGCTCGATCACGCCTACATCCAGGGCAACAACTTCCCCGAGTGCAACCAGGCTCCCGGGAGCCCCCTATCGGGAGGGAACGGGAGCAACGGGTGCTTCAAGGGCTGGCGGTCCTTCATCACCCAGCCACCTGGGACGATCGTGGTCAACCCCGGCCCGGCAGGGCCAGGTACCCCACTTCGGATCCAGCTGATCAAGTAGCGGCGTTCCGGGTCTCGGGAGTCAGAAGGGGCCGCGCCCACCGCCGGGCGCGGCCCCTTCGTGCCGACCGGTCCGAGGGTGCGGCGGCGCAGCGGCGGTCGGTACTCCTTCCTGGGCCGTCTGCCCCTATTGGGCTATGCCCGCGGGCACCGTTTCAAGGCACGGTGAAAGGCGCGACGTCGACCATCGTCGCAGTTCCACAGCCCACCACTGGATCGCGAGACGATGCGCCCGACACTCATCCCGAACCTGCGCCGAGCGCCCCGGCGAGGACGCCAACCGGACCTCGGCCCAGGAGGCCAACCGGACCTTGGCCCGTCGTCGCCGGCCCGACCCCGGCACCGTCACGGACGAGGCCAGAGCCTGGTCGAGTTCGCCCTGATCCTGCCGATCCTGCTCCTCCTGGTCGTGAGCGCGGCCGACGCCGGACGGCTCTTCTTCGCTTACGTCACGATCGAGAACGCCGCCCGCGAAGGCGCCTTCTTCGGCGCCTCCCGGCCGGAGTGCGACACGGCCAAGGCGGGCTGCGGTGACCCGAACAACGTCACCTGGCATGTCGCCCAGGAC
>JAKAHU010000229.1 GCA_021825385.1 Chloroflexota bacterium
GTCGGCCTGGCGCGCCGCGGCCGCCCCGTCGAGCGTCGCCCGCAGGCGACCGGCGGCGTGGGCCTCGCGGACGAGCTCGGCCAGGCCCGGCTCCTCGGCGACGTGGGAGCGGCCCTCGTTGATCGCCGCCACGACCGACTCCTGGACGTCGACCGCAGTGACCTGCCAGCCATGGGTGGCGAACTGGGCGGCCAGGGGCAGGCCCATCTTGCCCGCCCCGACGACGGCGACCGAGCCGGCGGTTCCCTCCTCGCCGGTCCACGGGGTGACCCGGCGCGCCGGAGCGTGCCGGCAGGGATTCACGGGCAGTTCGATCGAGCCGCCGAGCAGGCTCGGGCCGGTCGAGGTGGGGCGGGTGGTGATCGTCATCGGACAGGCAGCCTCGTGGACAGGTCGGAGAGGGTGATCGGGCGCTGTTCGGCCGCGGCGGTGAGCAGGGCGTCGGCGATCGCGACCGCCCACAGCCCGTCCTCGCCGTCGACGACCGGCCGGCCGCCTTCGCGGACGACCCGCAGGAACGCGTCGTGTTCGGCCGCGAGCGGCTCGGCGCTGGCGACCGGCAGCTCGACGACCTCGCCGGGGAAGGTCGGGGCGTAGCCGCCGACGAGCTGGGGACGGCTGACGTCGGCCCGGGTGAAGGTGAGCCGCTGGGTGAGGTAGTCGAGCTCGAACATCCCCTCCTCGCCGACGACGGTCAGCTGGCGGCGCTTGGCCGGCGTCAGCCAGTTCACGTCGAGCATCCCGGTCGTCCCGGACGGGAAGTGGAGGAGCCCGAACAGGAGATCCTCGTGGGTCGTGTGGATCCGCCGGGCGAGCTCGGCGTAGACGCGCGAGGGACGCTCGCCGGCGATCCAGCAGAGCATGTCGGCGTCGTGGGTGGCGAGGTCGATCGTCACCCCGACGTCGCGGATGCGGGCCGGAAATGGCCCCGCCCGGCGGCTGGCGATCGCGTAGACCGTGCTCAGCCAGCCCTCGCGCAGGAGCCGGCCGAGCTCGAGGACGGCCGGGTTGAAGCGCTCGACGTGACCGACCTGGACCGGGACGCCCCGGGCCCGTCCGGCGGCCAGGATCGCCAGCCCCTCCTCGACCGTGGCGGCAAGCGGCTTTTCGACCAGGACCGCCAGGCCGCGCTCGATCGCGGCCAGCGCCAGGGGCGGGTGGGCCGTCGTCGGGGCGGCGATGACGACCGCGTCGAGGTCGGCCTCGGCGATCATCGCCAGCGGCTCGGCGAAGCCCTGGGCGCCGCCCGCCTCGACGGCCGCGGCGAGCGCCGCCGGGACCGGATCGGCGACGGCGACGAGCCGGCAGCCCGGCCGCGACGAGATCACCCGCAGGTGGTTGCGGCCCATCGAGCCGAGGCCGGCCAGCCCGATCCGCAACTCCCGGTCGCCGGCCGGCCGCCAGCTCCCGGCCAGGGGGTTGGTCATCGGCTGGTCCGGGCCATCGGTTGGGTCCGGTCGACCCGGCTGGAGGCGGCGTGGCGCCCGACCGCGGCCCGGACGGCGGCGATCACGGTCGCCTGTTCGTCAGAACCGAGGCCCGGGTGGATCGGCAGAGCGATCGTGCGGGCGGCGGCCCGGTCGGTCACGGGCAGGTCGGCGTGCAGGCCGCGCTCCATGATGTACGCCTGACGGTGGACCGGGACCGGGTAGTAGACATCGGCGCCGACGCCCGCCTCGCGCAGCTCGGCCAGAATCGTGTCGCGCTCCGGGCCGACCTCGAGCGTGTACTGGTGAAAGACGTGCGTCCGCCCGTCCGGGGTGACCGGCAGCCCGACCGGCAGGTCGCTGAACGCCTCGTCGTAGCGGGCCGCGATCGCCTGACGCCGGGCGGTGTTGCGCTCGAGCTTGTCGAGCTGGATGAGCCCGATCGCGGCGGCGACGTCGGTCATCCGGAAGTTGAAGCCGAGGATCTCGAACGCGTAGCGGGTCCGCATCCCCTGGTTCCGGTAGAGGCGAAGCCAATCGGCGAGCCGGTCGTCGTTGGTCGTGACGAACCCACCCTCGGCGGTGGTCATGTTCTTCGTGGCGTAGAGGCTGAACGCGCCGTGGCCGAAGCTCCCCGCCCGGCGTCCGCGGTAGAGCGCGCCATGGGCCTGGCAGGCGTCCTCGACGACCACCAGGCCGTAGCGGTCCGCGATCGCCCCGATCATGTCCATATCGGCGACGAGGCCGAACAGGTGGACCGGGACGATCGCCCGGGTCCGGGGCGTGATCGCCGCCTCGATCCGGGCGGCGTCGATCAGGTACGTGTCCGGCTCGATGTCGACGAAGACCGGCCGCGCCCCGGTGAACAGGATCGCGTTGGCGGTCGCGGCGAACGTGTGGGCGACCGTGATCACCTCGTCACCCGGCCCGAGCCCGAGCCCGGCGAAGATCGACATCAGCGCGACCGTGCCGTTGCTCATCGCGATCGCGTGCCTGACCCCGCAGAACTCGGCCCAGCGTGTCTCGAGCTCGGCGACCTTGCGGCCCTGGGCGATCATGCCGCTCGAGAGAACCTCGACGACGGCCGCGGCCTCCTCGGGGCCAAGGTCGGGGCGGGCGATCGGGATCATGCGGGAGCTCCTTGCGGTAGCGCGCCGGGGCGCTCCTCGAGCGTCTCGGCGTCGGGGAGATAGACGTAGCGTCGCTGGCACGACGGGCAGTGGAGGACCGGATCGTCCGCGTAGCGGTCCGGCCGGGCGGCCGCGGGCTCGCCCTTGGCGTCGCGCAGCCGTGCTCCACAGGCGCACACCCAGCCAATCCGGCGGGCGGGATTGCCGGCCACGAGGGCGTGGTCGGGGACCGTCCTGGTGACGACGGCGCCAGCCCCGACGGTCGCAAACCGCCCGACGTCGACCCCGGCGACGACGATGGCGCCGGCCCCGATCGAGCAACCGTGACGGAGGGTGATCGGGCTGACGACCCAGTCGTCGGCCCGGGCCAGCTCGCCGGTGGTCGTGATCGCGCGCGGGTAGCGGTCATTGGTCAGGATCGCATTCGGACCGATGAACACGCCGTCCTCGACCGTCACGCCGTGGTAGACGAGGGCGGCGTTCTGGATCTTCACCCGGTCGCCGATCGTCACCCCTTCGTCGATGAAGACGTCGCGACCGACGATGCACTGGGAGCCGATCCGCGCCCCGGTCCGGATCTGCGCCCGATGCCAGATGCTGGTCCCGCTGCCGACGGTCACGTCGGCCTCGAGGTCGGCCGAGGCGTGAACGCGCGCCGAGGGGTCGATCAAGGTGTCTCGGGGCTCCTCTCACTGGGCGTCGCGGGCGGGGAGGCGGGGCCGCGCGGCCGATGGTCGAGTATAGCCCAGGCGTCCGTCCGGGCTGCCCGCCCGCTCAGCCGCGGCGCCGCCCGAGACGAACCGCCCACCAGCCGACCGCGAGAGCCGAGACGAGGGCCAGTCCCGCCCGCCAGTCGAGGACCGAGCGCGCCTCGCCCTCGACCTTCCCGGCGAGGACGATGAACGCCCCGCTCGCGGGGCCCATGGTCACCTTGCCGGCAACGATCGAGCGGGCGGCCGACTGCTCGAGGCTGACCTCCTGCCCCACGATCCCGTTGACGAAGCTCTGGCTGACCCGGACCTCACGTCCGATCGCCCCGCCGAGCGCGCCCATCTCAACCGTCACCCGGTCGGCCCGGGCACCTCCGATCGCGCCGATCGAGAGGACGATCTCCTCCGCCCGGGCACCTCCGATCGCCCCCATCCGGACGCTCACGTCGTGGGCCTCCAGGCGCTCGACCGCGCTCTGCTCCAGGTGGAGCTGCTCCGGCTCGCTCGCGGGCGGCCCCTGGGGCGGTGAGAACGCGGCGGCGCCGGTCGCCGCCGCGGGCCGTGACACACGCGGCGGCCGGGCGGAGACGCTGACCCGGGGCCTGGTCACCCGCGGGCGCTTCGGGGGCTCGACCGGCTGGTCGGAGGTCGGCTGGGTCTGCTCGTCGGACGGTTGATCGGACATCGGGTCGATCCTCGTGGGGCGGCCGGGGCCGCGACGATCGCGTGTCCCGTCAGCCTACTGCGCCTCGACCACCCGTGGCGAGTGCCGAGCGGCCCCGGCTGTCCCGTGTATCCTGCCCGGCGAGACCAGACCCGGCCCACGCGCCCGGGTTCCGGGCCCACTCCGCATGGGGGATCGGTCTGATGACACGGCGAGCTCGGCCGGCGGTACCCGTCACCGATCGGGACCGAGTGAGACAGTCGCCCGACCCGGCCGAGGGTGAGATCGCCGCCCGGGACGCCGCCGGTCCGGCAATGCCCGGCCGGGAGAGGGGCCGCCGGAGGATTGCCAAGCGCGGCCGGCTCGTCGGTACGCTCGTCCTGCTGGCGCTGGTCGGGCTCGGGGTCATGGTCGGGATCGCCGTGGCGGGCGGCCGCGGCGGCGTGCCCGATGGCACCGGCGCCGGCACCGGCGGCAACAATGGCGGGCCCGGACCGGTGGCCTCGACGTCGAGCCCCGGGGGCGGCCCGGCCTCCCCGCCGGCGACGCCGGCCACGCCAAGCCCGGCGCCCACCCCGACCCCCTCGCCGACGCCCGTCCTCGTCCCGGCGCCGCTCGACGGCCTCCTCGTCAGCCCGGAGCAGGCCGCCCGCCACCCGATCGCGGTGATGGTCGACGACCTGGGCCCCGCCCGCCCGCAGGCCGGCTTCGGGGCCGCCTCGGTCGTCTGGCAGGCTCCGGCCGAGGGAGGGATCCCGCGCTACATGATCGTCTTCGGGGCCGGCTCGCCGTCCCTGGTCGGGCCGGTCCGGAGCGCCCGCTACTACTTCATCGCCTGGGCCGCCGAGTGGCGCGCGATGTACGTCCACGCCGGCGGCTCACCCCAGGCCCTGGCCACGCTGCGCGCCCAGGGCCACGGCCAGCTGGTCTATGACGCCGACCAGTTCCGCTACGGACGCTACCTGTGGCGGGTGCGGACCCGTGCCTCGCCGCACAACCTCTACACCGACGGGGCCCGCCTGGACGAGCTCGCCGGCGTCGTCGGGGCCACCGCCCCGCCCGGTGGGCCGGTCTGGCAGTTCGGACCGGACGCGCCGCCCGCGGCGCGTCCGGTCGGGGGGCGGATCGAGGTCGCCTACCCGGCCAACCGGATCCGCTACGACTACGACCGCGTCTCGAACCGGTACCTGCGCAGCGTGACCGGGGAGGGGCCGCAGGTCGACGCCGCGACCGGCGAGCGGGTCGCCCCGAAGAACGTCGTGATCATCACGATGCGCTTCGGCCCGCTCGACGACGGCCGTGCGCAGAAAGGCCGCCTCGAGGCCCAGGTCGTCGGCAGCGGCACAGCCTGGATCGCAACGAACGGGAGGACGATCGTCGGCCGCTGGCGCAAGGAGTCGCTCACCGGGCCAACGCGCTTCTTCGACCGGGCCGGCCGTCCGGTGACGCTCACCGCCGGCCAGACGTTCGTCCAGGTCGTCCCGCTCGGCACGCCGGTGACGATCGTCCCCGGCATCGAGCCCGGCACCGCCGGCCCGCCGCCCGGCGCGTTCAGCCCGGACTGACCGCGCCCTGATTCGCGCGGCGCACCGTCCGGCGGGTCGCTCAGCGACCGCCGACTCCGGCCGAGGCGTAGACCTCGCGCGTCTCGCGGGCGACGTCGGCCCACGAACGGCGGGAGGGCCGGGCCTGCTCGAGAGCGGCCTCGGCGCACCG
>JAKAHU010000013.1 GCA_021825385.1 Chloroflexota bacterium
GATGTTGAAGGCCTGGACGGCCTGGCCGGCGGCGCCCTTGACCAGGTTGTCGATCACCCCGATGGCGAGGATTCGCTGAGTCCGCTCGTCGAGCCGGACGTAGACCCGGCAGGTGTTGCTGCCCAGGACGTGCTTCGTGGCCGGTGGCGAGGCGACGACCGCCACGAACGGCTCGCCGGCGTACGCCTCGGCGTAGAGCGCGTCGAGCTCGGCCTGGCTGACCGGCCGGGTGGGCCGGACGTGGCAGGCGGCGAGGATGCCCCGGGTCATCGGCACGAGGTGGGGCAGGAAGTCGACCAGCCGCGCCCCGGGGTTCGCTGCCGGGTCGTGGAGCGGGCCGCGCCGGCCGAGCTCGGCCAGCTCCTGTTCCATCTCGGCGACGTGGCGGTGACCGGCGACGCCGTAGGCCCGGACGCTCTCGTTCACCTCGCCGAACATCGTCTCGAGCTTTGGCTCACGGCCGGCGCCCGAAACGCCGCTCTTGGCGTCGACGACGAGGTCGCCGATCAGGCCGGCCCGAGCGAGCGGGGCGAGGGCGAGGAGGGTCGCGGTCGGGTAGCAGCCGGGGGCGCCGACGATCGCGACCGGCGCGCCGGCGAGACGGCGCAGCTCGTCGCGGTGAAGCTCCGGCAGGCCGTAGACCGCCTGGGCGAGGAGCTCCGGAGCCGGATGCTCGAAGCCATACCAGCGTGGGTAGTCGGCCGGGTCGCGGAGGCGGAAGTCGGGGCCGAGGTCGATCACCCGGGCGCCGCCGGCGACGAGATCAGGAACGAGCGCCGCGGCGGCGCCGTGGGGCAGGGCGAGGAAGACGGCGTCCGCCTCGGGGATCGCCCGGTCGACCGCCAGGCCGGTCCCCGCCAGGTGGGCGTGGGTGGCCCCGATCGGTTCGTCCTCGCGACCCCGGGCGACGAGGCCGACGAGCTCGACCTGCGGATGACGGTCGAGGATCCGGATCAGCTCGGCGCCCACGTAGCCGGTCGCGCCGACGATCGCGACCCGGATCGCGCCTGCGGATCCGCTTCCGCCGCTCGGGCGGGGTGCCTCGCCGGGTGCATTCCCAGGCCGGCCGTCCACCTCGGTCGTCATCGGTCGATGGGCCGGCTCCACACGTGGCGCGCGCTCACGGTCGCGCGAGACCTCTCGCCGGAGGTCGCCACGTGGGAGATGCCTGGACCGGGGTGGACTGCCGCCATGGGTGTATGACTATACATGAGCCTGCATAGTCATGCAAATGGGCCCGGACAACCCCACGAGCCAGCCCGGCGCCCCGGCCCCGATCAGGAGCGGATGACGTCCGGGCGCTGGTACGGCCCGGTCACGACCACTTCACCCTCCTCCTCGAAGGGCTGGTCGCCGGTACGCCGGACCCGGTAGCGGTGATGGATCTCCGTGTCGCCGGCCGAGAGCATCGCGCTGACCGGGCAGTACTTCTTCGCCGAGAGCTCGATGCAGCGCCGGACCTGGGCGACCTCGACCTCGGGCCCCACCACCTCGTGGAGGATCTCGATCCACGTGTAGATCTGAGGATATTCCGCCCGCTGGACGCCCCGGGTATGGACGACGTACGAGTCGTAGGCCTGGCGCTTCTTGTCCATGATCGAGACCACGTCCATCGCCGTGCAGGCGGTCAATCCGGCCAGGATCGCCTCGGTCGGACGCATCCCCGTGTCGCCCCGAGCGTCGTCCATGACCAGCTCGTGGTTCGAGCCGCTCCGGGCGACGAAGCGCATGCCACCTTCGTGACGAGCGAGAACGGTCTTCTCGGCCATGGCGTGGGTACTCCTCGGAGGGTGCGCGTTGATCGGTGAGCGGGCATTGCCCGGGGCGCAGTCCGAATCCTAGACCGAGTCGGCGAGCGACGGTGCGATCAGGTGGCCGGGCGACGGGGCGGCCTGGGTGGCTGGTCGACCCAATGTTGAGCGGGTGCCGGACGTCCCAGGAGATAGCCCTGACCGAACGACACCCCGAGCCGGCGCAGGACCCGCCGCTCGTCCGCGCGTTCGATCCCCTCGGCAATCAGGCTGCACCCGGTCTCGCGCGCGAAGTGGACCATGCCGGCGATCATCGCTTCGCGCGCTGGATCGCGATCGATGTTCCTGACCAGCTCGATGTCCAGCTTCACCAAGGCGGGCTTCACCTCGAGGATCCGGTTTAACCCGGCGTAGCCCACCCCGGCGTCGTCGACGGCCAGGCGGACATCGGAGCCGAGTTGCTTCACCCGCTCCACGAAGGCAGCGCTCTCGATCTCGGATTCGTGCTCCGTCAGCTCCAGGACCACCGGTCGGCCGATACCCGCCAGCAGCGGCGACAGGTCCGCGGCGGCCATCACCAGCTCGGCCGAGACGTTCAGGCTCAGGAATGCCCAGGGCGGTAACGAAGGGGCCGCTCGAAGGGCGGCGCCGAGCGTGGCCAGCTCGAGCTCGACGATCAGGCCCGCGCCTCGCGCCCGCTCGAAGTGGATCGCCGGGGAGACCCCGTCCTCGAATCGGGTCAGCGCCTCGTAGCCAGCCACGACGTTGCTGGCGAGTCCGACGATCGGCTGGAACACGGTCGAATAGGCCCCCGACGAGATGATCGCCCTGGTGGCCGCCCCGTGGGAGAGCGCGATCGCTCGGACGCTCATCTTCGGTTCGATCAGCGCCCCGGCCAGGGTCGCGTATTCGAGCAGTTCGGGCAGGCGCCGGCTGATCTCCTCCATCGACCAGCGCTCGCTCGTGGCCGCGACCAGCACGCCGCGCAGCCCGAGGCCTTGGACGATCGGGAGGTACGCCAGGAGGACCAACCCTGCGTCTCGCCAACCTCGGAGATAGGGGTCGTGGTCGTCCTTCTCAGTCCACTCCTCGATCCATGGCCCTCGCGCGGCTCGTGCCTGGAGGTATTCGGCTCGAGCAGGCGGCAGGAAGTCACCGGGTCCCAACGGCGCGGGTGCCTCCGAGTCGATCCCCAGGATGACGACCGTGTTGTCGATGAACCAGTCCAGTGCGACGAGCCGGAGGTCCAGGGTCGAGCGGATCTCGCCGCAGATCAGCCGGGCGGTCGCCTCCGGCTCGTCGAGCGCCTGCATCCGCGCCAGGGAGGCGTTGACCCTCGATCGCTCCTCGAGCTCGGACTGGAGCTGCTGTCGCACGGCCCGGTCGCGGGCACGAGTGGCGGCCCGCAGGAGCGCACCCTCCACGACCGACGGTAGGCGGCCGATCCGGTGCTGGCTCTTGAGGACATAGTCCTCGGCGCCGGCCTTCATCGCCGCCACGGCGATCTCCTCGGTGCCGCTCGCGGTGACGATCACGACCGGGCGCTCCGGCCACCTCGAGCGCACCGCGTTGAGCACCGTGAGGCCATCACTCCAGATCAGGCGGTAGTCCGTGATCACGAGGTCGAACATTCCCGCCTCAAGAACGTCCTTCCAGCTGGCCGCATCCCCGACCTCGGTGATCTCGACCTCGGGGATCGCCTGGCGGATGAGGCGGGCCTCGAGGGCACGATCATCCGGGTTGTCGTCGACGATGACGATCCTGTGCCCGCCGGTCATCGTTCGACCTCCGGGGGTTCGCTGAGGACGAGCCCGTCGGCCACGAGGCCTCGGACGGTCGCCAGAAGGTCGTTGGGGGTGCTCGGCTTCACGAGGTACGCGTTCGCCCCCAGCTCGTACGCGCGCGTCACGTCGGCCGGTTCCCTGGATGACGTCAGGACCACGACCGGCAGACCACCGAACGGGGGTTGCTCGCGCAACCACTCGAGCAGCTCGAACCCGTTCCGGCGTGGCATCTTGAGATCCAGAAAGAGGACCACGGGCCACGGCTGTTCCTCATGGGCGGAGAATCGCTCCAACCCGGAGAGGTAGCGGATCGCCTCATCGCCGTCGCCGACGAACACGAGCGGATTCGCGACCTGGGCCTTGACGAAGGTCCGGCGGAGCAGGAAGGCGTCATCCGGGTCATCCTCGGCGATCAGGATCGGCGGGGCGTTCAGGCGTGTCACGACTCGGCCACCGGCAGCTCGATCCAGAAGCGGCTGCCGACTCCTGGTTCGGATTCGACGCCGCACGTTCCGCCCATCCGTTCGAGTCCCCGCCGCACGATCGCGAGGCCGAGTCCCGTTCCCGGGTAGGCGTCCATGCCGTGCAGCCGCTCAAACGGTCGGAAGATCCGCTCGAAGTGCTCGGGCGCGATGCCGAGCCCATTGTCCACGACCCACACCCGGAGTCGTCCATCCCGCTGCTCGGCCTGCACCTCGATCACTGGACTGACACCTTGCCGAACGTACGTCAGGCCGTTCGAGATGAGGTTGGCCACGATCTGGACCAGCGTCTGGCGGTGGCCCCGGACTGCCCCGAGGTGGCGAGGTCGACCGACCTTCGCTCCGCTCGCACGGATCGTTGCCTCGAGCTGAGCGATCGCCTCGCTGACGACCCGATCGAGGTTGACCGTGGCGAGTGGCAGGGTCGCCCGGGACAGGCGCGCATAATTGAGGAGGTCGTCGATGAGCATGTCCATCCGATCGGCCGCCGCGATGATCCGATTCGCGTACCCGCGTCCGAGGATGGTCAGCCGCTCGCCCTCGTCCTCGACGATCGCCTCGGCGAAGCCGCGCATCCCCCGGACAGGGGCGCGAAGGTCGTGCGACACGCTGTAGCTGAACGCCTCGAGATCCGCGTTGATCTCGGTCAGCTCCGCCGTTCTCGCGGCGACGCGGTCTTCGAGCTCGGCTGCGCGGCGCCTGAGGTCGGCCAGGAGCGCCGTGTTCTGCTCCTGCAACATCGTCTGGCGCAGGGCCAGGGCGACCACGCCGGCCACATCGCCGAGCCTCTGGCGGAGTGCATCGTCGATCGGATGGACCCCGGCCCAACTGACCCCGAGCAGTCCGATCAGCACGGCCTCGGCCCGCAGCGGGACGGTGACGATCGCCCGGACACCCCCCGCCAGAAGGAGGTCGAAGACGTCTGCGGTGCCACGCAGCGGCTCCAGGTCCGGGATCTCGTGTAGCTGGCCGGCCTCGAGGGGCGGCAGCAGGTCGGCCCGCAGGCCGAACCGATCCCCTACGTCGAGACGACGTACACGTCCAACGCCGCCGAGCGGCAGCAGGTCGGCCCGCAGGGCGTACCGATCGCCTGGTTTCATTGCCGAGGGCGAGACGTCGAGGGCCACGAGTCGCGCCATCGAACGGTCGTGTTCGATCACGGACAGGGCGACCCGGACCGCGTCCGTGGTCCGGCGAACGATCGGCAGGACCTCGCGCCCAAGCTCTTCGAAGCTTGTCGTCCCGAGCGCCGAGGAGCTGATCTCGTGCAGCAGCCCGAGGCGCTCGATGGCCCGGGCGGTCTCCTCCTGGGCCTTCCGCTCGGTGGCTCGGACGCCGGCCTGGCGGAAGCCGAGCGCGAGCGTTGTCGCGACGGCCTGAGCCTGCTCGACGGTCTCGGCGGAGGCCGCCCCGGGCTCACGCCAGTTCACGCTCAGGAGACCCATGAACTCACCGTCGAGGAGCATCGGGACGTTGACGCTGGTTCGCCAGCCTTCGGCGGCCAGGACGGCTGCCGACGGACTCCGGTCAGCGACGTCTCGGAGGTCGCCGAGCGTCAGCGGCTCGCCCCGCCGGAGCGGCTCGAAGGCGATCGACCATGGGCGCCGGTCCCCGGCGCGAACCGAGTCGGACTCACCGTCGACCGCGATCGTCAGGACGTTGCCGGTCGCTGGGTCGATCCGCCCGACCGCGGCCAGTCCCGCGCCGGTGAGCCGCCGCGCGGCGCGGGCGGCCAGGTCGGCCAGGATGTCGGGGTCGGCCCCGGCGACGATCGCTGACTCGAGCTCATGCACCGCCGCGAGGCGAAGCCGGTACCGCTCGGCCTGCTTTCGATCAGTGATGTCCTGAACGACCGCGACCAGCCCGGCAAACGCGCCGTCGACGCTGCGCAGCGCCGCGATGCTCAGCTCCGCGTCGAAGATCGTGCCGTCGCGGCGCTGGCGGACGACCTCACCGTGCCAATGGCCGGTCTCCCGGACGGCCCCCACCGCGGCCTGCGCCTGGCCCAGCGCGGTCTCGGGCCACAGGACGCTCAGCGGCTGGCCAAGGATCTCGTTTGCCGGCCAGCCGAACAGGTCCGCCGCCGGCTCGTTCCAGTAGGTCAGCAGGAGGTCCGCGTCGGTCGCCAGCACGGCCTCGTGGATCGAGGTAAGGACGGCCGCCCGGAAGGCCAGGTTGGCGGTGCGTCGGACCTGCCGGGCAACGTTCCGGACGATGGCCGCCTCGGTGGCCCGGACGGTCGGGATCTCGGCGCCCGGCCCCCCGGGCGGGACCCCGCCGGTGATGGGACTGTTCGGCCCGTCGGCACTGACTCCCATCGCTGCGCGACTCCTTCGGTCGTACGCCTACCCGGTGGTGGAGCTGCTGCACACCTGGTCGTGCGATCGAGACCTCTGTTGCCGCCACATCGTGACCGGCGCGCTGATCATACGCCCCCGGCACCAGGGCCACCGTAACCCCCTGTGCCCTGTCCGACCAGGGGCTCGGTTGCCGGCGATGACTCGAACTGCTCGTGGTAGAGGCGGGCGTAGAGGCCGCCGGTCGTGAGCAGCTCGGCGTGCGTGCCCCGCTCGACGATCCGCCCCCGGTCGTAGACCAGGATCTGGTCGGCGCGCAGGATCGTCGACAGCCGGTGGGCGATCGCGATCGTCGTCCGTCCCTCCATCAGCCGTTCGAGCGCCGCCTGGATCAGTCGCTCCGAGACGGTGTCCAGAGCCGAGGTCGCCTCGTCGAGGATGAGGATCCGGGGATCCTTGAGCAGCACGCGCGCGATCGCGATCCGCTGCTTCTCACCGCCCGAGAGCTTGTAGCCCCGCTCGCCGACGATCGTGTCGTACCCGTCGGGCAGCTCGAGGATCCGCTCGTGGATCGCCGCCGCCCGGGCCGCCCGCTCGAGATCGGCATCGCCGGCGTCCGGTCGGGCGTAGCGCAGGTTGTCGCGGATCGAGGCGTGGAACAGATACGTCTCCTGGGTGACGAAGCCGATCACCTCGCCGAGCGAGGTGAGGGTGAGCCTCCGGATATCCCGCCCGTCGATCTCGACCGCGCCCGCATCGACGTCATACAGGCGCGGGATCAGGTAGGTCGTCGTGGTCTTGCCCGAACCCGACGGCCCGACGAGGGCGACGAGCTGACCCGGGTGGGCCTCGAAGTCGATCGCCTCGAGGGCGAACCCGGCCCGCGCCTCGATCTCGAGCGCGGCACCGCCCAGGTGCTCGCCGGGACCGGCACCGTCGCCAGAAGCGAGGCCGGCAGCGTCGCCGGAGGCCTCGATCGCCCGTTCCGAGGGTACGGCCGCGGTCGGATAGCGGAACCAGACCTCGCGGAAGCGGACCCGGCCCTGCACCTGGCGCGGATCGAGGGCGAGCGCATCGGGCGCATCGACGATCTCGGGATCCATCTCGAGGTACTGGAAGATCCGGTCGAAGAGGGCGAGGGCTCCCTGGATCTCGACCTGCACGTTCAGGAGCTGGCCGAGCGGGAAGAAGAGCCGGCTCTGGAGGGTGGTGAAGGCGACGATCGATCCCGCCGTGGGCGCGGTCGGGTCACCGTTCGCGGCCAGGGTCCCGGCCAGCCAGTAGACGAAGGCCGGGGTGATGCTGAAGACCGTCCCGACGATCATGAAGAACCACCGTCCGACCATCGCCTGGCGGATCTGGAGCCGGGCCAGCCGGGCGTTCAGGGTCCGGAACCGCTCGTTCGCCTGACGCTGCTGGCCGAACGTCTTCGAGAGCAGGATGCCGCTCACGCTGAGCGTTTCCTCGGTCACCGCGCTCACGTCGGCGAGCGAGCGCTGGGTCTGGCCGCTCACCTCGCGGCGGACCTTGCCGACCCGGTAGGTGAGGTACATGAAGAACGGCAGCAGCCCGAGCGAGAGCACGGTCAGGCGCCAGTCGATCAGGATCATGGCCACGATCGTGCTGACCGCGATCGCGAGGTTGCTCGCCACGCTCGAGGCGGTGTCCGTGACGACGGCCTGGACCCCGCCCACGTCGTTGGCCAGGCGACTCTGGATCTCGCCCGTCCGGGTCTCGGTGAAGAAGCGCAGCGGCATCCGCTGGAGGTGGGCGTAGAGCGCGTTCCGGAGGTCCTGCATCACGCTCTGGCCGACGACGTTGTTCAGGTACGACTGCCCGACCCCGATCAGGCCGGTCACGATCGGCACGGCGATCATCAGCGCGACGTAGGGGTTCAGTCGATCGAACTGGTGGCCGACGATCACGTCATCGATCAGGAGCTTGAGCAGGTACGGGTTGATCAGCCCAAGGGCGCTGGTGACCAGGATCGCGACGAGGACGACCGTCAGCTGCGGCCGGTAGGGCCTGAAGAAGGCGAGGATGCGCCGGACCGTGCGCCCGCGCCGCTCGGGCGGGACGGCGGCCGGCTCTGGGCCCGGCATCAGCCGGTTCGGCCCGCCATGGCCGAAGCTCATCGGCGGCCTTCGTTGGTGGTGGCTGGGGTCATGCCCCGGACGCTACCACGAAGCCCTGATCGTTGCGCCCGCAATCGCCGGCAGGCGGCCGCCCGCCCTCAGAAGCGCGTGCCGGTCGGCAGCGGCTGGTGGCCGTCGGGGGTGTTTAGGTAGCCGGCTGCCCGGCCGGGCCGGTCGGTGTGACCGTACTGCCAGACGATCCGCCCGCTCGCCGGGTCGATCACGATCATCCGGTGGCGGAAGTCGTCGTTGATCGAGACGAGGCCGCCGGGGCCGGGGAGTGGTGTGGCCAGGCTCGGGTGATCGAGGCGACCCGGCCCGCTCCTCGGCCCGTAGCGCCACAGGAGCTTGCCGGCCGGCGTGACCGCGACCACCTGACCGTGGCTGCTGAAGTCGGCGACGACGACCCTCCCGTTCGCGTCGAGCTGGGCGTCCGACGGATAGGCGACCGGGACGTGGATGTCGAAGACGACCGTGCCCTCGGCCGAGAGGCGGACGACACGCGAGCCGGTGATCTCGGTGATCAGCAGCCCGCCGTCGGGGAGCGGGGTGTCGCCGTTGGGGTTACCGAAGGTGGTCGGCGCGTGATCGGTGCACACGCCGGTGCGCCCCCACTGGCGGACGATCGACTTGTCGGGTCCGATCTCGAGGATCCGGCAGTTGCGGATGTCGGCCACGACGATGTCGCCGTTGGCCAGTGGGTAGGCATCGTCGGGGGTGTGGAGACTGCCCCTGCCCGAGCCGGCCTGGCCATAGTGGCCGTACTGCCAGACGAGCTTCCGGCTGGCGATGTCGATCCGATCGATCACCTGGTGAAACTCGTCGTTGGCCACGATCGACTTGCCGTCGGGCGAGATGAAGGCGTCGTCGGCGGAGAAACGTTGGCCGGGCGGCAGCGAGCCGGCGACCGGGAAGCGCCAGATGACCGTGCCGGCCGCATCGAGGGCGAGGATCCGCCCGTTGCCGCGATCGGCGATCAGGAGGCCGCCCGGGAAGGGTGATGTGGCAGCGCCCGCCGGCGTGCCCGGGGCCGTGCCCGAAGCGGCGCCGGCCGCCGTCGATCCGCCGGCCGCCGTCGATCCGCCGGCCTGGGGCGCGCCGCCCGTGGCGGGACCGACAGGCGTGACCGCTCCGGAGGGCGAGCCGGCGCCAGGTGAGGAGCCGCCTCCGCAGGCGGCCAGGGCAACGGCACCGGCGGCGACCAGGGCGGCCAGTCGAGTCAGGGTCCGTCGGCCCGGTGCCGGGCGAGGGCGGGCAGGCTGGGTGGTTGCGACGAGCGGGACGGGCAGGCGTTCGACCATGGCCGCGACTGTGCCAGTCCGGCCGCCCGTCCGCTACCGGATTCCGGATCAGGTTCGGTAAAGGTTCTCCAACCGAACGTCGCCCCGGCGCCCGGCCGCCGGTCGTCTGCGCCGCCGGTCGTCTCGTCGCCGCCTGGCGCGGGCCGCCTACCAGGCGGTGGCGGTGCTTGCCGTGACGACGCCCTGGGCCTCGAGCCAGCGCTCCGCGTCGATCGCGGCCTTGCAGCCGTCGCCGGCCGCCGTGACCGCCTGGCGGTAGCGGTGATCGTGGACGTCGCCGGCGATGAAGACCCCCTCGATCTGGGAGCCCGTCTCGCCCTCGACCCGCAGGTAGCCCTTCTCGTCGATCTCGAGCCAGCCCCGGAAGATGTCCGTGTTCGGGCGATGCCCGATCGCGATGAACAGACCCTCGACCGGCATGACCCGCTCTTGGCCGGTGACCGTGTCGCGCAGGCGCAGCCCCTCGACCTTCGTGTCGCCGAGCACCTCCTCCACGACGGTGTTGTAGTGGACCTCGATCTTCGGGTTCTCGAGCGTCCGCTGGACCATGATCCGGCTGCCCCGGAACGTGTCCCGACGGTGGAGCAGGTGGACCTTCGAGGCGAACCGGGTGAGGAACGTCGCCTCCTCGAGGGCCGTGTCGCCGCCGCCGACGACGGCGATCTCCTTGTCCCGGAAGAAGAAGCCGTCGCAGGTGGCGCAGGCGCTCACGCCGCGGCCGCGCAGGCGCGTCTCGCTCTCGAGGCCGAGCCACAGCGCGGAGGCGCCGGTGGCGATGATCACCGCCTGGGCCCGGTACTCGACTCCGCGCGCCCAGAGCCGGAACGGGCGGCTGCCGAAGTCGACCCGCTCGACGTCGACGTCGATGATCCGGCTGCCGAACCGCTCGGCCTGGGCCCGGAACAGGGCCATCAGCTCGGGGCCCTGGATCCCGTCGGGAAAGCCGGGGTAGTTCTCCACGTCGCTGGTGATCATCAGCTGGCCGCCCGGGGCCGAGCCGGCCAGGACGATCGGTTCGAGACCGGCCCGCGCGGCGTAGATCGCCGCCGTCAGCCCGGCCGGGCCGGAACCGATGATCACGACCTTCGCCTCCGTCCGGTCGGCGCCAGACGCTGCGCCGCCCGGTCCGCCGGGAGCGGTGGCCGGTTCCGGGGCGAAGGCGATCGGGGTCGCGGCGGCCGCCATCGGGACCGCGCCCGTGTCGGCCGAGAAGTCGATCGACAGGCCACCGGACGGCTGGCCGGTCTCGGGGACCTGGTCGAAAGTCGGCTGGGCGGTGCGCATCTGGTCGGTCATCGGTGCTCTCGCTGGAGGTGTTGGTGCCACTATCCTAGCACGACTCCCATACTCCCGGGGGGTATCGAGGCAGTCAGCCAGGCGGGTCGCCGAGCCAGGCCAGGTCATCGCCCGCCGCCACACCGACCTCGTAGAGCTGGCGGTCGGCGGTGATGAGCGTCGCAGGCCTGAGGCGGGCGACGACGAGGTAGGCCGCATCGTAGACGCTGGTCCCCGGGCTCTGCGCCAGGCGGGCCGGCGTCGAACCGTCCCCGTCGAGCCGCCCGGACGAGCGTGTGGGCCACTTCCAAGGCGAAGTGGGGAGGGACAGCCACCGTCATCCCGTGCGAGATGCATGATCCGCGCCTGGCCAATGGCGACGGCCCAGATGACGCCGGGCAGGAAGAACCGGCCGGATCACAGCGGGCGCCACAGTCCGCGCGGGTGCGGCAGGACCGCCGGGCGGGCGGGACGGGGCGAGTCGCGCCGGGGCGAGTCGCGCTACAGCCGGCGCAGATGCGGGAAGACCTCGCGGCCGAGCAGCTCGAGCTTCGAGACGTGGTGGACGTCGCGCAGGCTGAAGATGATGTGCTGGGCGCCGGCGTCGGCGAGCTCCGCGAAGCGCTCGACGACCTGCGCCGGGGCGAGCGCGCCCGCGCCTCCGTCGGCCGTCAGGTGGATCGACTGGAGCGTCGAGCGTTCGATCTCCTCGTACGGCCGGCCGACCGCCTCGCAGTGCTCGCGCAGGATCGCGTACTTGCGGGCGATCCGCGGCCCGTCGCCGAAGACGTTCGTCGCGTCGCCGTGGAGCGCCACGAGCCGGAGTGTCTTCTTCTCGCCCCCGCCGCCGATCATGATCGGGACGCGGGGGCGAGACAGGGCCTGGGGCGAGTTGAGCAGGCGGGTCGCCCGGACGTGGCGTCCCTCGAACGCGCCCTCCGTGCCCCGCTCGCCGTGCCACATGTCGTGGGCCATCCGGAGCGTGTCCTCGAGCCACTCGAACCGCTCCGCGAGCGGCGGGAAGGGGAAGCCGAGCCCCCGTGACTCCTCCTCGTTCCAGGCCGCCCCGATCCCCAGCCAGGCTCGTCCGCCGGAGAGCACGTCGAGCGTCGTGGCCGCCTTGATCCACAGCCCCGGATGCCGGTAGTGGACACCGCCGACCATCAGCCCGAGCCGGGCCCGCCGGGAATGGGCGGCCAGGAAACCGAGCGTCGTCCAGCCCTCGAGCATCGGGTCCTCGACCGGCCCCACGCTCCGGATCTGGAAGAAGTGGTCCATCACCCAGATCGAGTCGAAGCCGACGTCGTCCGCGGTCCGGACGATCCGGGCCAGGGTGGGACCGATCGCCGCCGGCCCGCCCGGCCAGGTGAACGAGGGGATCTGGAGGCCGAACTTCACGCGAGGCTCCTGTGCCAGGACTCGGGGTCAGGGGAAGAGGTCGTGTTCGGGCGGGATGAGCAGCTCGCGGATCGATCCTTCGCCCCGGACCGGATGCGCACCCCGGACGAGGGCGACCGGCCGGCGGGCGGTCTTGCCCAGGGCGAGCTCGGCCGCCGAGGCGATCTCGTCGGCGACGGCGCGGATGGTCGAGCGCATGATCCGCCCGTCGGCGTCGGCCTGGCCACGGAGGTCCTCGAGCGGGGCGAGCCCGCTGACGCCGATCGCGACGTCGACGATCCCCCAGCGCCAGGGCCGGCCGAACGAGTCGGAGACGATGACCGGGATGTCGACCCCGGTCCGTTCGCGGACCCGGCGGCGGATCGCGGCCGCGGACGCGTCCGGGTCGCGGGGCAGGAGGGTCACGACCTGGCCGCTGGCCGGGCCGACGTTCGAGGCGTCGACGCCGCCGTTGGCGCAGACGAAGCCATGCGTCGTCTCGGTGATCAGGACGCCCCGCTCCATGCGCACGACCCGGCGCGCCTGGCGCAGGACGACCTCGACCTGGCGCG
The DNA here is from genome assembly GCA_021825385.1 of Chloroflexota bacterium. Classification (GTDB taxonomy): domain Bacteria; phylum Chloroflexota; class Limnocylindria; order Limnocylindrales; family CSP1-4; genus JAKAHU01. The sequence goes on from JAKAHU010000013.1 coordinate 12,975, forward strand.
GGTCGCGGTCCCATCGTTCGGCGAAGGCGATCGCCTCGGGCCGTGGCTCGACGCCGGTCAGGTCGACGATCGCCCCCTCGGCCTTCGAGACGATCTTCTGGGTGACGACGAGGACGTCATCGGGCCGGAGGGGGAGGAGCTCGGGTTGGCCGGCGAGGGCGTCGGCGATCAGTCCCGGCAGGTCGTCACCGGGCCGGATCTCGGGCAGGTCCGCGATCGCGATCACCTCGACCCGGGCGGTCTCGCTCACGGCACCGGCCCGCCGGCGAGCAGGAGGTCCTCGGGCGTGTCGAGGTCGAGCGAGAGCGCGCCGCCTTCGAGCTCGCGGTAGGTCGCCCCGAGGCCGGCCGCGAGGTCGGCGTGCCGGCGCCGGCTGCCCGGCCCGAAGGCGAACGGGATCGCGTCGGGCGGGGCGACCAGGAGCGCATTCGTCCCCTCGCCGTGGCGGTCCGGGACGAGAACGACGACCGGCCGCTCGGGCGCCTGGCGGGTGGCGCTCCGGCCCGCCTCGAGGACGGCCTCGATCGCGGCCGGGCTGACCCGGGGCAGGTCGGCCGGCAGGGCGAGGACCGCCGTCGCGCCGGCCGAGATCGCGGCCCTCCGGGCCTCGTCGAGGGCCGCGTTCAGGCCGCTGCCGGACTCGCGCAGGGCCTCGGCGCCGAGCGAGCGGGCGAGCTCGAGCAGGGCCTCGTCAGCGCTGACCACGATCGTGGCGCCGAGGCCGGCCGTGGCCAGGGCGGTCGCCACCGTCCGTTCCAGGAGGTCGCGCACGAGCGCCTGGCGCTCCTCGGCGTCGAGCCGGCCGCCGAGGCGTGATTTCGCCGTCTCGAGCGAACGGACGGGCACGAGCGCCACGACACGGCGGAAGCGGTCTGGCTGCTTCGACCGATCAGGCTGGGACATGCTGCCATGCTAGACGACCGGCGCCCGCGAGGCCCCGTCGTCTGCGAGCCTGGCTCGCCGCTGGGGTGGCATCGGAGCTCGCCGCTCGCTGTTCGACCGGGGCCCCGGATCTCGGCGTGGCCCTCAGGTGAGGTCCAGGACGTCGCGGGCGAGCCGGGCGCGCGAGGCGTCGTCGGACATGATCGTGTTGGTGATCGCGACCCGCATCCCGAGCGCTTCGATCGCCGGCGCCAGGTCGGCGTCGACCGTGTCGAGGACGAACACGTCGGCCAGCCCGGCGTAGAGACGGGCGACCCCCAGAGCGCTCGACTCGTGGCCGAGGGAGACGAGCATCCGGTCGGCGGGGCCCTTGAGCGCCCGCCCGGCGACGATCCCGGAGACGGCGACGACCGGGACGCCACGGGCGCGGGCCGCCTCGACCGCCTCGCGGATCCCCGGCACGGCGAGGATCGGCCCGATCGAGACGATCGGGTTCGAGGGGGCGATCACGATCGCTCCGGCGGCGGCGATCGCCTCGCGAACCTCGCTCGTGGGCACGGCCGCCGATGCACCGCAGAAGCGCACCTCGTGGACCGTGGGCGCCTGATGGCGGTGGACGAAGTACTCCTGGAACGCGATCCAGCCACCGTCGGTATCGGGTTCGTCGGTCCGGAGCTCGGTCCGGACCTCCTCGTCGGTCATCGGCAGGATCGTCGCCGCGACCCCGAGCGAGCGCTGCAGGTGGCGGGCGACGTCGGTCGGGCGCTCGCCCCGCCGGAGCCGCGCCGTGCGCACGATGTGGGTCGCGATGTCCCGATCGCCGAGCCGGAACCAGGTCTCCTCGCCGTACACGGCGAGCTGCTCGATCACGTTCCACGTCTCCCCGGCCAGGCCCCAGCCGCGCTCGCGATCGTCGAGTCCGGCCAGGGTGTACATGACCGTGTCGTGGTCGGGCCAGATCACGAGACCGTGGCGCTCGAGATCGTCGGCCGTGTTGACGATCACGGTCAGGTCCGCCCCCAGGAGCGCCTGGAGGCCGTGGGCCAGCTTCGCCCCGCCGACTCCGCCGGCCAGCTCGACCACGGGCCGGCTGGAGCTCGTGTCCACCCTGCGCCTCGAGGCCTGTTCGGGCCTCGCCGATCCGCTCGAGCGTCTCCCGGTCATGTCGGAAATGATAGGGGAGCGGATGGTCGCGCCGCCGGATTCCGCCGGTTTCTTGGGGCTGCATGGGCCGGTGAAATACGCTATGGTGCCGCTGACCGAACGCGGGCAGCGCCCGATCGGCGCAACCCCGGCGTCGTCACCACAACCGCCCGGAGGAGGCAGTTCATGCGCATGATCAGATCGCAGGCCGTCGTTGCGCTGGTGGCCTTATCAGTCCTCGTCGCGGCGTGCGGCGGCGGTGCAACCAGTGCGCCGTCCTCGGCACCGGGTGAGTCCCCGAGTGCCGCCCCGCCTGCCGAGTCGCCGAGCGCGGCAGCCGTTTCAGCCAAGGACGCGACGTCTGCAGCCGACATGGGCGGCGTCGATGCCGTCTGCGCGGCCGCCAAGGCCGAGGGACAACTCAACGTGATCGCCCTGCCGCCGACCTGGGCGAACTACGGCCAGATGATCTCCGACTTCCAGAACAAGTACGGGATCAAGGTCGTGTCGGACCAGCCCGACGCGGATAGCCAGACCGAGATCAACACGGCCAAGCAGCTTGCCGGCACCGGCCGCCAGCCCGACGCCTTCGACCTCGGGACCGTTGTCGCACTCGCCAACACGGACATCTACGCGCCCTACAAGCCGGCCACCTGGGCGGACATCCCCGACGCCAACAAGGATCCAAACGGTCTTTGGATCAACAACTACACCGGCTTCGTGTCGATCGCCTACGACGCAAGTCTCGGGACCATCACGAAGCTCGCCGACCTCGCCGACCCGAAGTACAAGGGCAAGGTCGCCCTCAACGGCGATCCGCTCAAGGCATCCGCCGGTTTCAACGGCGTCGTCCTCGCCGCGCTCGCCAACGGCGGTTCGGCCGATAACATCGCGCCCGGCGTCGACTTCTTCAAGAAGCTCGCCGATATGGGCAACCTCCTGCCGGTTGATCCGACCCCGGCCACGGTCGCCTCGGGTCAGACCCCGATCGTCATCGACTGGACGTACAACCAGGTCGGCGACGTGCCCAACCTCAAGGCGAAGGGCATCGACTGGAAGATCGTCGTCCCGTCCGACGCGCCGCCGGTTGCCTCCTACTACAACGCGGCGATCAACAAGGACGCCGCACACCCAGCCGCGGCGCGCTGCTGGACCGAGTACCTGTTCTCGGATGCCGGCCAGAACACGTGGCTCAAGGGGGGCGCGCTGCCCGTCCGGCTGGCCGCCATGCAGAAGGCCGGAACCGTGGACCAGGCCGCCTTCGCCGCCATCAACCCGCCGACCACTCCGCCGGTCGTGATGACCGCAGCCCAGACGGACGCGGCCAAGCAGTACCTGACGGCCAACTGGAAGTTCATCACGATCAAGTAGCGCACAGGCCGGACTGACCCCAGAGCCGGACCGACTCCAGGCGCAGGCATGACCGAGGCACCGGGCAACGTGCCCGCGTCACCCCGCCCGACCGCGCCCGGCCCCGCCATCGGCGGGGCCGGGTCGCGTCGTTTCCGCGGGGCGAGCGACTACCTCGGCCTCGTCCCGTTTCATGCGTACGTCGGGATTTTCCTGATCCTGCCGACGCTCCTCGTCACCGTCGGTGCGTTCACCACGGCCCAGGGCAGCTTCACGCTCGACAACGTCGTCCGGATCTTCACGGACGACGTGTTCGTGAGCGCGTTCAGCAAGTCGATCCAGCTTGCGATCGCCACGGCGATCCTCGGCGCGATCTTCGGAGGCCTCCTCGCCTGGGCGGTCGCTCGAGGTGATCCCAACGGCCAGCTCCGGCAGGTCGTCATCGCGGCGTCCGGGGTGCTCGCCCAGTTCGGCGGCGTCATGCTCGCGTTCGCGTTCCTCGCGACCTTCGGCTTCAACGGTTTCCTGACGATCTTCTTCAAGCAATGGCTGGGGCTGGACGTCTTGCCCGACCCATCGTGGCTGTATGGCCTCGTGGGCCTCGCGGTCGTCTACACGTACTTCCAGATCCCACTCATGCTGATCGTCTTTCTGCCGTCGCTCGACGGCCTCCGGCAGGAGTGGTACGACGCGTCCGAGAGCCTGGGCGGCGGCGGCTGGGCCTTCTGGCGGTACGTCGGGGGGCCGATTCTCGCGCCGAGCTTCCTCGGCGCCCTGCTGCTCCTGTTCACGAACGCTTTCTCGGCGTATGCGACCGCCGCCGCCCTCGTCAGTCAGGGGAGCCCTCTCGCCACGCTTCAGATCGCGAGCCAGATGCAGAGTGAGGTCGTCCTCGGGCAGGAGAACGTCGGGAAGGCGCTCGCGCTCGGGATGATCGCCATCGTGTCGCTCGTGATGGCGGTCTACGCGCTGATCCAGAGACGAGCCTCGAGGTGGGTCCGGTGACCGCGCCGGAAAGCGCCCCCCTCGCCGCTGCGGCCCCGACGGGCGGTGCCCTCGTTGCGCGGCCCGGGCGCGGCGGGCGCGGCCGCCGGCGGTCGCCGCTCACGACCGCCGCGCGCCTCGCGATCCTGGTCCTCGTCCTGGGCTACCTCATCCTGCCGCTCTTCGCGATGCTCGAGTTCTCGACGCGGGGCGATTACGGCAGCCGGAGCCTCGAGTCGTTCCGGGCGATCCTGGACGACCCGGACCTCGTCGACGGCATCACGACGTCCCTGGAGATCGCGGTCCTCACGGTGTTCGGGATGCTGCTCCTGCTCGTGCCCACGATGGTCTGGACGGTGGTCCGCGTCCCACGCATGCGCCGGGTCGTGGAGTTTCTGTGCTTGCTGCCCCTGGCGTTCCCGGCCATCGTCATCGTCGTGGGCATCGCCCCCATCTACCAATGGATGGGCCGGAACCTCGGTGCCTTCGGCGGGTCGCCGCTCACCCTGGCGTTCATCGACATCATCCTCGTCCTCCCGTACGCGTACCGCGCGATCGACTCCGGGCTGCGCACGATCGACGTGGCAACTCTCGCGGATGCGTCGCGCAGCCTTGGCGCCGGCTGGCCGCGGACGATCCTCGAGGTGATCGTCCCGAACATCCGCGGGGGCATCCTGTCGGCGGCGGTTCTCGCCATTGCCCTCGTCCTCGGCGAGTACACGATCTCGTCGCTCCTGTCCTTCCACACCCTTCAGGTGGTCATCTACCTGCTCGGCAAGCGAGACCCGTTCGTCTCGGTCGCGGTGTCACTGTCCGCACTCATCTTCGCCTTCGTTCTGCTGTACGTGATGGCTCACTTCGCACCGGGCGCCGGTGAGCGCGCCCAGCGAGTCCTTGAGGAGGAGCCCGCCGCATGACATCCCCGAGCCCCGCTCCCACAGCGAAAGGACGCGGGGTCGCCGTCCAGTTCCAGGATGTTCACCGCTGGTACGGCCCTGTCCACGCCCTGGATGGCCTGTCGATCGACATCGCGCCCGGCGAGCTGGTGGCGCTGCTCGGACCTTCCGGGTGCGGCAAGACGACGGCGCTCCGGGCCCTGGGCGGGCTCGACGAGGTGGACGCCGGCAGGATCCTCGTCGGGGGCAAGGACATCACCCACGTGCCCGCGAACAAGCGGAACATGGGGATCGTCTTCCAGGCATACAGCCTTTTCCCGAACATGACCGCGGGCGACAACGTCGGCTACGGGCTCCGGCTCCGCGGGATCGAGAGGAATGAACGGAGGAAGCGAGCCGCCGAGGCCCTCGAGCTCGTGGGCCTCCGTGGCTTCGCCGCCCGATACCCTCACCAGCTGTCCGGCGGCCAGCAGCAGCGAGTCGCGCTCGCCCGCGCTCTCACGATCCAGCCGCAGGTGCTCCTCCTCGATGAGCCGCTGTCGGCGCTCGATGCGAAAGTGCGCCGTCAGTTGCGCGAGGAGATCCGGCGGATCCAGATCGCTGTCGGCACGACCACGTTGTTCGTGACGCACGATCAGGAGGAGGCCCTCGCGCTCGGGGACCGCGTTGGCGTCATGTCGGCGGGACGGCTCGAGCAGATCGCGTCGCCGACCGAGCTGTACGATCGGCCAAGGACCGCGTTCGTGGCAGAGTTTGTCGGATTGACCAACCGCATCATGGGCACCGCGCGCGGCACCGTCGTGGAGATCCTCGGCGAGCAGGTCCCGCTGCTGGACGGGTCGGTGACCTCGGGCGAGGTGAGGGCTCTCGTCCGGCCCGAGGCCGTGCGCGTCGTGCCCGAGGATGGCAGCCTGGCCCACGTCGTCGCCGTCAGCTTCCTGGGCTCGCTCTGCCGTGCCCAGGTGGCGCTTCCAAACGGCGACATCGTCGTCAGTCAGATGAGTGCCGTCGAAGCGGCTGCACTCGCCCCTGGTACGGCCGTGCGGGTGAGCGTCGTCCCGACGCCGGTCTTCGCCGTGGCTGACTGACCGATGCGCGACCGCACTCCCATGACGCGGATCATCGAGACGGAACGCAGCCTGGATGTCGTCGCCGAGACTGACGTTCTCGTCGTCGGTAGCGGACCGGGCGGCCTCGCGGCGGCCCTGGCCGCCGCCCGCGCCGGCGCCCGGACGACGCTCCTCGAGCGCTATGGCTGCTTCGGCGGCAACATCACCCAGGTCGGCGTCGAGGGGTTCGCCTGGTACCGGCACGAGCAGACCGTCGACAGCGTCGGCGTCGGCATCGAGCTCGAGCAGCGCGCCATGGCGATGGGTGCGGCGTCGCCGGAACCGCAGTCGATCAGCGGCGCGCTCGACGCGGAGATGTTCAAGTACGTCGCGGACGTGCTCGTGGAGGAGGCCGGCATCCGGCCGATGCTCCACCGGCAGTTCGTCGCCCCGATCATCGAGGACGGCGCGATCCGCGGTGTCATCACCGAGAGCAAGTCGGGACGCGAGGCGATCCTGGCGGGGCGCGTGGTGGACGCAACCGGCGATGCCGACGTCGCCGCGCGGGCCGGCGCGCCGACCCACAAGACGCCACGGGAGGAGATGCTCTCGGCCTCGGTCATGTTCTCGATGAGCGGGGTGAACAAGCGGCGCTTCATCGACGCGGTCAAGGCGGATCCTCAGACCTATCGCGACTGGGCCGGGAACGCGGAGTGGGATATCGAGACGACCGGCAAGGAGGACGATCTCTTCTCGCCGTTCCTGCGCAAGCCGTTCAAGCAGGCCGTGGCCGCGGGTCTCATTCCCCCGAACCTCGTCACCCTCGCCGGCACATGGGGCACGGTCACGGACCAGGGCGACCTGACCTATCTGAACCTGGTGCACCTGGGCGGCGTCGACGGGACGGACGCGGACGACCTGACACGGGGCGAGATCGAGGGTCGCCGACAGGTGATCCACGCGATCGAGGCGCTGCGCAAGTTCATGCCGGGCTGCGAGGACGCGAAGCTCAGGAACTTCGGGATGACCCTCGGCATCCGGGACACGCGCAAGATCGACGCCCTGTACAACCTCACCGAGCGGGACGTGCGTGAGCAGGCCCGGTTCGATGACTCGATCGGGATCTTCCCCGAGTTCATCGACGGCTACGGTGTCCTGGTGCTGCCGACAACGGGTCGCTACTTCCACGTGCCCTATCGCTCGCTCGTCCCAAAGGGGGTCGACAACCTGATCGTCGCCGGTCGCTCGATCGGCGGCGACAAGATCTCGCACGCAGCGGTGCGGAGCATGATGTGCTGCACCGTCAGCGGGCAGGGCGCCGGGGTGGCGGCTGCCGTTTCGCTGCGGACGGGTCAACCGTTCGATCGCCTCGATGTCGTCGAGGTCCAGCGAGAGCTCGAGCGCCAGGGTGTGCGCCTTCGCTGAGGCCGGAGGTGGGCCGCCGTTGCCCGGCCGCATGAGCCATGGCGGTTCAGGTGAACAGCAACCGTCGGCTCTGGGTCAGTTCTGGAAGGGTACCGGCAATGTTCGCGGTCGACGCACCGATCTTGGGCCTGGGCAACGTTCGACGGTAGAGTCGTGACCGGTCGGGAGGATCGACGCCCCAGCTCCTAGCGGCTCAGCGGCGGAGCCCGGGCAGGACCTCGCGTCCGAAGACCTCGATCCAGCGCTCCTGGTTGCGGCCCACGTTGTGCAGGTAGACCTGGTCGAAGCCGAGATCGAGGAAGCGCTGGATGTACCGGCGATGGGCTTCCGGGTCGGACGAGATGAGCATCCGGCCCTGGAAGTCCTCGGGCCGGACGAGCCGCGCCATCTGCTCGAAGTCGAACGGGCTGCGGATGTCCTGCTTGGGGAACTTCATGCCTCCGTTCGGCCACTCGACGAGCGCGTTCTGCAGCGCCTCCTCGTCGGTCTCGGCCCACGAGAGGTGGAGCTGGAGGATGCGGGGCATCGTCGAGGGGTCCTTGCCGGCCTCGCGGGCGCCCTCCTCGAACTTGGCAAAGATGCCGTCGATCTTCTCCTCGGGGGCACCGACGGTGATGATCCCGTCGCACAGGGCGCCGGTCTTCCTGGCCGTGACCGGGCCCGCGGTGGCGACGTAGATCGGCGGGGTCTGCGCCGGCAGAGTCCAGAGCCGGGTCGTCTCGAGCTTGAAGTACGTTCCCTCGTGCTTGACGTCCTTGCCGCTGAAGAGCTTGCGGATCACCTCGATCGCCTCGAACATCCGGGCGATTCGCTCCGGCGTCTCGGGCCAGTAGCCAGCGACGACGTGCTCGTTGAGCGCCTCGCCCGAGCCGAGTCCCAGCCAGTGCCGGCCGGGGTACATCGCGGCCAGCGTGGCCGAGGCCTGGGCGACGATCGCCGGGTGCATCCGGAACGAGGGGCAGGTGACGCCCGGGCCCACGTCGCCTTTCGTCCGCTCACCGATCGCGGTCATCACGTTCCAGACGAAGGCGGCCTGGCCCTGCCGGGGGACCCAGGGTTGGAAGTGGTCGGCGGCCATGACCCCGCTGAACCCGGCCGCCTCCGCCTTGGCGCTGTAGTCGACGACCTCCTGGGGGCCGAACTGCTCGAGCATCGCGGCGTAGCCGATCTTGGCCTGGGTCATCGTCCGTCCTTTCAGAGCTCGATCTGGATCTCGGCCGAGCGGGGCCGGCAGCTCACCCGGCGCTGGCGGCGGACCTGGTCGGGCATGAGCGTGCGCATCAGCTCGATGGTACGCGACCGAACGGGGTGGCGCCGGCGCGCCGGCGTGGCGGCGACCCGACCAGCACGGCACGGCGACCTCCCGCGTGGCGGAATGCCGAAACATTGCGAATCCTTGGCCGGGCTGGCGCCGTGGCTGAATCCCGGCCCAGCAGACTGGCCGAACGGTCGTCTCCCCTCGGAGATGCAGTCACCCTCTCGAGGTCACCGGATGTCACGAACCCGCCAGCCGCCCGTGGGGCGACGCTACGATCCCCGCGATCCACGCAGCCGCCCCCGTGCTGACCCGGAACCGGTCCGCCGGTCGGCCAGGGAAGACGACCGCCAGGCCGTCGCCGGGCGCAGGCCGACCGGCGGCCCGATTGTCGGGCCTGCCGCCGCCGCCGAGCGCCTGCACCTGGCTCTCATCCCGCTCCGTCTCTTCCTCGGGGCAACGTTTCTCTATGCCGGCCTCGACAAGCTGCTCGATCGGGCCTTCCTCCAGGCCGCGGGTCCCGGTTCGATCGGCCAGCAGCTCGAGGGGTTCGTCCACGTCTCACCGGTGGCTCCGCTGGTCGAGGTCCTGGCCCTCCCGTTCCCGGTTCTGACCGGGCTGGCGATCGCGCTGCTCGAGATCGCGATCGGGATCGGCGCGCTCACCGGCCTGATCTACCGGCCGAGCGCCGCCGGCGGCTTCGCCCTTTCGATCCTCTTCTGGCTGACCGCCTCATGGGCGACCAAGCCCTACTATTACGGCCCCGATCTGCCCTACGCCTTCGGTTGGCTGACCCTCGCTCTGGCCGGGCACGGCGGGCGGTACACGATCGAAGCCTGGTTCGAACGGTGGGCTGGGGGTGCGGCGGGGTTCGGCCCCGGGCGCCCGGTGATCGGGGTCTCGCCCGAGCGCCGACGCTTCCTCCAGGCCGCGGCGATCGGCGCGACGGCGGTCGCGATCGGGGGCGTGACCGGGGTCGTCGGCCGGGTTCTCGGGCCCGCCGACGAGGGTGGGCCGGCGGTCGCGGCGGCCAACGTGGCGCCTGGCTTCGGCGCCGGGACCCTGCCCGGAACGGCGGGCAGCGCACCTGGCGCACCGTTGTCGGCCGCGCCGGGTACCGCGTCGCCCGAGCCGGCCGCCACGCCGGCCCCGACAGCCACGCCCGGGACGCCGACCGGGCCGGTGATCGCGACCCTCGACCAGCTCAAGCCGCGCCATGCCCTGGCCTTCCAGGACCCGGCCACCGGTGATCCGGCGATCCTCGTCCGCCTGGCCAACGCGCACGTCGTCGCCTACGACGCCGTGTGCACCCACGCCGGTTGCACGGTTGGCTACGACAGCGGGTCCGGGCTGCTGCTCTGCCCCTGCCATGGGGCGGTGTTCGATCCGGCCCAGGCCGGAGCGGTGCTTGCGGGACCAACGAACACCCCGCTCGCCAGCCTGCCGCTGCAGGTCGACACCGCGACGGGACGGATCAGCCTGCGGGTCTGACGCCGGCCGGGAACGGGACGGGCGCCGGTCGCGGTCCGGATCGGACTGAGCTCGAGGAGCTCAGTCGGTCGTCGGCGACGTGACCGAGAGTGGGTTCGGCAGGGTCGGGACGATCTCGCGGATCGCCGCCCCGGCAGTCCCGGGTCTGGCGACCCGGGTGGGCCGGTGGCGCGAGCCGTTCGGCTGGGCTGACGGGCGGCCGAGCAGGAAGCCCTGGCCGAGCTCGACTCCCAGCCCGGTCAGGGTCGCGAGCTCACGGCGAGTCTCGATCCCCTCGGCCACGAGGCGGGCGCCGATCCGCCGGCCGAAGGAGACGAACGCCTCGACCAGCGCCTGCTTGGCGTCGTCGGTCCGAATGCCGTGGATGATCTGGCGGTCGATCTTGATGATCGAGGGCCGGAGCGCCGCGACCAGGGCGAAGCTCGCGTAGCCGGCACCGGCATCGTCGATCGCGAACCCGAACCCGAGCCGACGGAGGGCCTTCGCCTGACGCCGGAGGGGCACGACGTCCTCGACAGCCTGCTGCTCGGTGCACTCGACGGTGACCTGGCGCGGCGTCAGGCCGACCTCTCGGATCATCGCCGCGATCGCCTTCGCCTCGAAACGACGGCTGAGCAGGCTGGTCGGAGTGAGGTTGATCGAGAACCGGAGTGGCTCACCGCCGCTCGTCGAGCGGCTCTGCTGGAGCTCGCCGGCCCGGTTGAGGATCTGGCGGACGATGAAGGCATCGAGCTCCACCGAGCGGGTGGTGTCGATCGCGGCCTGGACGATCGCGCTGATCGATTGAGGGAGCATCGGCATCACCGGCCGGAAGAGGCATTCGTACTCGTAGACGGTGCCGCTGGCGAGCTCGACGATCGGCTGGAAGTAGACCTGGTGGTTGTGCTGGAGGTTGAAGAAGTAGTCGAGCGTCTTGGTCTGGATGATCTGGCTCGACTGGGCCATCCCGATCCGGTCGGCGATCCCGGAGAGTTGGACGGCGGACGAGAGGGCGGTGATGTAGCGCTCGGCCTCGGCCTGGCGGCCGTCGACGGCGACGAAGCCGTAGGGCGGGCTGCCCGAGGCATCCGCGATCGGCTCGATGATCGACTCGAGGAGGTTCGGAGCCGGCGCGATCAGGCAGGCACCGGACTCGAGCTCGATGATCCGCCCCCCTTGAACGGCCTGGCCGACTCGGGCAACGAAGCGCGTATCCCGCGACCAAAGGAGACGCTCCTCGCCCTGCTGCCGGGCCGGAGTGAAGAACCTCACCGATCTTCCTCGCTGCCTTGCGAACCGGCCGCGGCCGCGGCCGCACGGTACCAGAGTCTCACCTGTCGGGAGGTGCCGACGACGGATTGATCATGCCCCGGCCCGCCTCGCCGGCCGACCGGCCGACCGTACCGCCGACGCGATCTGATGGTACCGGACGGCGATCATCCCAACCGCTCAGGCGAGCCGTTCGCCGGCCCGGATCGGGACGTCGAGCCCATTCTCGGGCGGGGCGAGCGGGCAGGCCCAGCGCGGATCGAAGGCGCACGAGGGCTGGAAGGCGAAGTTGAAGTCGAGCACGAGCGTGCCCCGCTCCGGGTCCCCGCCGAGGTCGGCCCCCTTGGCCCCGTCGAGCAGGTAGCGCCCGGCGCCATACGTCTGGCGACCATTCGTCGCATCCCGGAAGGGCAGGAACAGGCCGCCCGCGTAGGCCTCCATCCAGAACACCACCAGCCGGCGGGGCCGATCGGCGAACGGCAGCGTCACCTCGCCGACCTGGCGGAAGGCGAGCACCTCCGGACCGCTGTGGGGGAGCTCGATCGGCCGTCCGCCCGGGGACCCGAGCCCTGGCGGCCCGCCGCTCTCCAGCTTGGCCTCGAACCGGAGCGCCGGCTGATAGCGAAAGTGCCGGGCGCGGAACGTGCCCCGCTGGGCGGGCGGAACGGGGGACTGGGGATGGTGGCGGAAGAGGCGTTCCCGTTCGGCGCGCCAGTGGGCGTGGGCAGCCGGCGGGTCGTCCGTGGCCAGGCGGCGGACCTCGGCGTACAGCTCGGCGATCCGTCGGCGCCAGTCGGCCAACCAGAGCTCCGCCGGGCGGTCCGGGGCGCCAGTCTCCACCAGGTCACGGTACCCTGCTCCGGCGGCGCCGGCAAGGATGCGGACAAGGGACGCCGGCGGGCCTAGAATCGGTCGGCCGGTGGGCGAGCTTGAAGTCGAGGAGGCGTGAGCGTGGGCGATCGGGCGGAGATCGGGGTCTTCGGCGGGTCCGGCTTCTACTCGCTCCTCGACGAGGTCCGCGAGGTGAAGGTCGACACCCCGTACGGCCCGCCCAGCGACAGCTTCTTCCTGGCCCAGGTCGGCGGCCGCCAGGTCGGCTTCCTGCCCCGCCACGGCCGCCGGCACACGATCCCGCCCCACCGGATCAACTACCGGGCCAACGTCTGGGCGATGCGCGCCCTCGGGGTGAAGGCCGTGATCAGCCCGTGCGCCGCGGGCAGCCTCCAGGCCAACGTCCGGCCGGGCGACTT
>JAKAHU010000230.1 GCA_021825385.1 Chloroflexota bacterium
GAACAGGAAGAGGTTGATGAAGTCGAGGTAGAGGTTGAGCGCGGCCAGCACCGCCCCCTTCTCCATCGAGCCGGTCATCGCCGCGAAGTCGCCACGGGCGATCCGCTGCACGTTCCACGCCGTCAGGCCGACGAAGACGAGGACGCCGGCGATCGAGATCGCCAGGTCGAACGTGCTGCTCTTGAGGATCAGCATGTTCAGGAACGAGGCGGCGATGATCCCGATCAGGCCCATGACCAGGAACCCGCCGATGCTCGCCAGCGAGCGCTTCGTAACCGCGCCGTAGAGGGCCGCCCCGCCGAACATCGCCGAGGCGCTCAGGAACGCGGTCGCGATCGACCCGAACTGGTAGGCGATGAAGATGAACGAGAGGGTGACGCCCATCGTCGCGGCGTAGATGAAGAAGAGGAGCAGCGCGGTCAGGGCGCTCAGCCGATTGATCGCCGCGCTGATCACGACGACGAGCGCGAACTGGCCGATCACGACCGGCAGGTAGAGACTCGCCGCCATCTCGACCAGCCGGGTGTTCGACTGGACGAGCCAGGCCACGGCGGCGGTCAGGAGGAGGCCGGCGAACATCCATACGAACGACTGGCTGAGGAAGCCCACCGAGAGCTGGGCGGCCGGCCGGACGCCAAGCTGGCTCGGTAGCGCGTATCGGTTCTGGTTCATCGTCGATCACTCCTGGTCGATGGTCTGGCAGGCTGGTTCGTGGTCGTCTCCCCGGCCGCCGGGGCCGAGGCCGTCGAGTTGCGGGGCGGCTGAGCGCGGCGCGTTCCAGCGCCGCCCGGCCGTGCCGGCGTGCTCGAGCGCGCCTCCGCCTGCTCGGCCGCCCGGGCGAGTACCCAGACGAGGTCGGCAAGCCGGTTCAGATACGGTAACAGGTGCTCGCCAGGGAGCAATCCCACCCGCCGGAGACCAACGGCGCGCCGTTCGGCCCGGCGAATGATCGTGCGCGCCAGCTCGAGCGCGGCGCTCGTCCGCGTCTCGCCCGGGACGACGAACTCGCGGGGCATCTCGATCCGGGGCTCGAGCTCGACGACCATCCTGGTCAGCTCATCGACCATCGCCGACGAGACCCGCGTCTTCCCGTCGACCAGCCGGTCCCAGGCCTCGGGCGTCGTGGCCAGCTCGGCACCGACGACGAACAGCTCGCGCTGGAGCCTGAGGATCACCTCGGCCAGCGTCCCGAGGGCGGGACCGAGGATCCCGTACTGGGCCTTCAGGCCGAGCTCGGCACGGGCGATGCCCAGGGCGGCCACGGCCTCGTCGATCGTGCCGTAGGCCTCGGTCCGCAGGTCGTCCTTTTCGATCCGGGGGCCGCCGTACAGGAGACCGGTCGTCCCGTCGTCGCCGCGCCCGGTGGCCACGAGCGAGTCGATCGGGGCGGTCGTCCGCTTGGTCGTCACGTCGCCTCGGCCGGTCACCACATCAGGCCGGCGTCGCGCGGGTCCCAGCGCTCGGCCAACAGGGTCACCTTGACCGGCTGCTCCACGACCGACTCGGCCTGCTCCTTCACCTGCTGGATCATCGACCCGGCATACGGGCAGAAGGGCGTGGTCAGGATCATCTTGATCTCGGTCTCAGCCGGGCCGACGATGATCTGCTTGATCAAGGCGAGCTCGACCACGTTCATCCCGATCTCCGGGTCGACGACCGCGCGCAGGGCGTCGAGGATCGCGAGCTCGGTCGCCCGCTTCTGGGCATCGAAGAGCGGAGCGGAGGCGTCGCCGGCGGCGGACGAGGTGGTCGGCGCTGTGGTCGGCGCGGCGGTTGGAGCGGCGGTCGTCTGGTCGTTCATCTGTTGTCTCGTGCTGGCGGCCGGATCAGCCGCAGCCAAATCCTACCATTCCACTCGGAATCGGCCACGGGCCGGACCGGCGAGCCGCGGCGCGAGGTGGGGCGGCAGGGGTGGGCGGGCTCGGCTCGATCGACCCGACCGGCTCAGGTGGCGGCCGGGACGCCCTTGACCACGACGCCCGGGATCTGCAGATCCGGGGGCAGACCGGCCGCCTCGGCCTCGGTCAGGCCGGGGCCGGCCAGTGAGCCATCGGCCTCGAAGAACTCAGCGTACCGCTCGCGATGCTCGGCCGCGTAGCGGTAGGCGACGGCGATCCCGAGCAGGCGCAGTTCGGGGTGGTCGGTCAGGATCTCGGCCAGGCCGTAGCCGCTCCGGCGCAGCTCGAGCAGCTGGCGAACGGTCAGTCGACTCCCGTAGCAGAACGGCTCACCGTTCATCACCAGCGGGTCCGCCTTCACCCACTTGATCGTCATCGTTCAGGCGCCCTTGTAGATCGCGGCCAGGATCGGGTTCCGCCGCCGCGCGTCACCGCCGAGCCGGCGCATCTTGCGGAAGACGAGCGTCGCGCCATCGATCGCGCGATCCGCGATCGCCTGCTCGGCCGGGGAAAGGACGCTGGCGATCGCCAGGCGAAGGCCCTCCCCGAGGGTGACCAGGTCGTCGAGCGGGACCCGGCGCCGGCGATAGACCGGATGGACCATCTCGGCCCAGTGCGTCCCGTGGTCCGGATCGGCACTGGCCACGGCGCGGCTGATCTGATCCAGATACACCTCGGCGTCGTGGAGCAGGCGCCGGAGGCCGAGCTCGTCGTAGCGCTCGAGGAGGGTCGGGTCGGCCGCCAGCGCCGCCTCGAGGGCCCGGGCGCTGAGGCGCGAACGGCTGGCCTGGAGGCGCGCGGCGGCCTCGGGGAACCCGGCGTCGAGATCGCGAGGGGGCAGGCCGAGGGCGGGATGGCTCACGGCGACCAAGTCTAGCGGGTCGTACGATGTCCGGCATGACTTCCGGATCCGACACCCCCGGCGGAGCCGACCCGGCCCGCCGAGCCGACCCGGCCGGCCGGCCCGGTGCGCCCGCCACGCTCGAGACCCCGGTCCGTGACCCGGCGACTCAGGCCATCGCCTACGGACTCGTGGCCGCCCTTGCCTGCGGCCTGCTGTTGTTCGGCTTCGCCGCCCTCCTCTCGTTCTCGGCCGGCCTGGTCATCATCGCGCTCTTCCTCGGCCGGATCGTCGGACTGAGCGTCGTGTCCGGGGCGCAGGCCGCGGTCCCGTCCGCGGCCAGTCCTCGGGCCGCCTCCGGTCCGGCCCCCCGGGCCGGGCTGTCAGGGCCGGCCCGGACGGTGGTCGCGGTCGTCCTGTCCGTGCTCGCGATCAGCGGCGCGCTCGTCGCGACCTGGCTCTACGCGCGCTCGACCGGCGGCGTGCTCCCGTTTGGCGACTACCTCGCCCAGACCCTGGGGCCGATCGCACCGCTCGAGTACGTCGTCGCCACGCTCGCCGCCTGGTGGAGCTCGCGGTGAGCCGGGAGGCGCCGGGGCGCGGAGAGCCGTCCCCGGCCATCGGTCTGCCGGCGTCGCGACTTCGCCGCCCGGCGCCGCCACTCCGCTTCCGTCGCCCGACCGAGGCCGACCACGGCCCGCTCGTCGGCCTGGTCGACGACTGGTGGGGTGGCCGGCCGGTGCGCCGGCTGCTGCCCCGGTTCTGGTTCCGCCACTTCGCCTCGACCTCCTGGATCGCCGAGGTCGAGACCGTGACCGACGGCGGGACCGGCCCACCGGCGTCACGGACGGGCCTGCCGGCCGGGTTCCTGGTCGGTTTCGTCAGTCCCGATCACCCCGACGAGGCGTTCATCCACCTTGCCTCGACGAACCCGAACCTTCGCCGGCGCGGGATCGGACGGGCCCTCCACGAACGCTTCTGCGACGACGTCCGGGCGCGTGGCGTGGCCCGGGTCACGACGACCGTCTGGCCCGGCGACCGGGTCGCGGTCGAGTTCTACCGGGCGATCGGCTTCCGGGCGCTCGACGGGCCCGGGACGCAGCCGATGTACGGCGTCCCGGCCTTCCCCGACTACGATGCCGAGGGAGAGGACCGGGCGATCTTCGTCCGGGCGCTCGACCCGATCGGCTGAGGCCCCGGGCGGCCGACCACCGGCTCGGTCACTCCGCTCGCGAACGCACCCCGGCCACGGCCACCTCGACATCCCGGGCGATCGCCCCCGGCGTCAGCTGCTCGAGGAGGAGACGGCGAAACCGAGCCGGCCGATCAGCCGCCGGGACGAGTTCGAGCCAGCGCTCCAGCAGGCGCTCCCCCTCGTCGTAGACGAAGACGTAGGTCCGCCAGAGCGGGTGCTCGATGAACTCGAGGCGCTTCGCGGCCCGCTCCGGGCTGAGCAGCGCGACATGCTCCAGGTAGGTCCGGACCTGGTCCTGGTCGAGGCCGTCGACGTGCCGCAGCAGGGTCGCGTTCAGGACTGCCCCGTCGAGCCGTTGCCGCGCCGCCGTGATCCGCACCTGGCGCTCGGCGGCCTCGCGCGCCGCGACCGGATCGGCTGCGATCGCCAGACCGGCCCGCTGATACAGCTCCACGAGCAGCCCGGCCTCCTCGTCCGGCGGGACGGCGAACCGGCGGCCGAGGTTCGCCAGGCCCTCGCTGATCAGGCACTCGGGGGTGTTGATCAGCAGGATGCTCGCCTCGAGCCGGCCGAGCTCCTCGACCAGGTGGGCCTCCTTCCAGGCGTGCTCGAGGTGGTGCCCCGGGTACGTCTCGTGGGCCAGGACCCGGATGAGGTCAGCGGCCCGGATCGGGAGATCGACGTTCAAATCGACCCGCGAACGCAGCCCGCCGTCGTACCAGTTGTAGCCGGACCAGGGCTGGCCGCGCACCAGGCCGACCCGCAGGGCCTCGCCCTCGGGCAGGCCGAACAGCCGGTGCGCCCGCTCCCGGAACCGCCCCACGAGCCAGTCGACGACGGGCTCGAGTCGCTCCGGGGCGATCGTGAACGGATCGTCCCAGGCGGCCAGCCGTCTGGCCAGCGGCCCCTCGCCCGGCACGAGCGCCTCGAGCTCCCGCGCCGCGGCGGCAAAGGGCTCCTCCGGCCGGCGGACCGGTTCCCGGTCGAAGCAGCGCCTGACGAGCTCGACGTACGGCAGGGCCTCGCCGGCGAGCGCCGCGGCCTGCGTCTCGAGCGCGACGAGCTGAGCCGCGAGCCAGCGCCGGCGGGCGGGATCGTCGACCTCGCCGGCGAGCCGCTCGCGCAGGGCCGCGGCATCATCGCGCAGGGCGGCCGGGCTGCGGAGCTGCTCGGTGTCGACCCGCGCCTTCAGCTCGGCCGGCCCGAAGTAGCCGTCGACCAGGCCCGGCCGGCGCTGGTCGAGCCGGAGGGCGAGGAGCAGATAGTCGCGCGCGACCGGATCGGGGAGCGGGACGTCGCGCAGGCCGCCGACGGCTGGGGTCCGGGCGCCGGTCGTCATCGGTCAGCCTGGCCCTGGGCCGTCTCGCCCTGGGCCGTCTCGCCCGGCCCCGCCGGTTGGGGTCGCTCCGGCCGCCGCGCTTGCCCCGGCCGGGACTCCGTCGGCCCCGGTGCGATCCCGCCCTCCTCGCCCAGGAACGGCATCCCCTGACGTTCGACCGCGTCGAGGCTGATCCGGAGCGCGGCCGTCTTCTGGACGGCGACGTCGTGGACGTAGGCGACCTCCTCGGCGGCGGTCATCGGCCGACCTCGCACGATCCCCTTCGGCTTGCCGACCATCAGCCAGGCCAGGTGGTAGCGGTCCATCGTCCCCCAGGCGGCCGCCAGGAGCTCGTCGGAACGCTTCAGCCAGCCCT
>JAKAHU010000014.1 GCA_021825385.1 Chloroflexota bacterium
CGCGGAGCCGGGTGAGGGCGGCGGCATCCCGCACGACAAGGAAGCGGTGGATCCGGCGGTTGCCCCCGCTGGTCGCCCAGCGGCCGGCCTCGAGGATGGCCCGCAGGTCGTCGTCGGCGACCGGGAGGTCTGCGAACTCGCGGGTCACGCGACGGCTACGGATCACGCCCAGGACGGTGGCTGCGCGCTGCCGGTCATCCACCGCCGGAGCCCCCTGCCCGGTCCCGGGCGACTAGGTGGTCGGCGATCTCGCGGCTCGCCCCGCGCAGGAACGCCAGGTACGCCTCGCGGTCCCGGGTGTCACCCATCTTGCCCGCCTCGAGCCGCGCCGCGTACGCCTCGAGCCATGCCCGCCGCTCCCCCTCCGCGCCGGCGGCGAGCAACGCCGCCAGCCGGGACGCGGCGTCGGCCAGGCGGAAGATGCCGTAGTCGTACGGCTCCGAGTAGCACAGCTCGGCGCTGGCCACGAGACGGGCCAGCAGGACGAGCGCCTCGGACCCGCTCACGGCGATCGGGTCGGCCACCCCCGGGCGCCGCCCGGCGGCCCCACTGCCCGGGGCGGCGTCCCCGTCGTGTCGGGCCACGGCCGTCAGTACCCCGCGACGCCCATGGCCCGGCACAGCCCCGCCAGCTCGGGGTGGACGTACCGGCCGCTCTCCTCGATCAGCACGTCGTCGAACCAGACTGACGGACGCAGCAGCACCCCGTCGCTGTGGATCGGCGAGCCGAGCTCGGTGGCGCCGATCCCGAACTGCATGCAGCCGAAGATCCGCTCGTCCTCGAGGATCCGCCCGGTCGGCCGGGTGACGCCCGGGTTGAAGCCGTAGCAGGCGTGGTCCATCAGGAGCGCCGCCCGGTTCTCGAATCCGTGCAGCCAGCGGTCGTAGAAGGCTGCCTCCGGCCCTCCCTCGATGCGGGTGGCGTAGCCGCCCTCGATGGTCAGCCGAACGGGGCTGCGCAGGATGCCGATCTCGGCCGGCGGCCAGATGCAGCCGTCGTAGACCATGACCCCCTCAAAGCTCTCGCGGTACGCCATCGGCCCCGACTGGCCGCCCAGCATCTGGGGGTACCCGCCGTGCTTCTCCTCCTCCCAGAAGGGATCCCCCTCCTTGTCCACCGTCATCCGCAGGTCCGTGCCCAGCGCCGTGGTCAGCCGGATCGTGTCGGCGGCCTGGGACATGCGGTACAGGACGCGCGCCATCTCCTCGAGCGGGCCGTACGCGGGCCGGCCGATCGTCCGGACCATCATGTCGGCGTCCATGCCGGTGAGGCAGACGTAGATGCACCCCCCGTCCACCGCGGCGTGGTAGGCGGGGCTGTAGAGCTGGTAGGCGACCGCGAAGTCGATCCACACATCGGCACCCAGGGCGGCCTGCGACAGCGGCTTGGGCGGCTCGCGCATCGGCTCCGGCAGCGTCGGGTAGGTGATCAGGGTCGGCACCCCGCCGACGGCGAGCACCGCGCCGGCGGTGGCGTGGGCCACGCGCGAATCACCGGCGGTGTCCACCGAGATCAGCACCTGGTCGCCGCGCCGGACGGGCCGGACCTCGGTGACCAGCTTGTGGGCCGCGGCGGCCAGCTCCATCCCGTAGAAGTCGTCGCGCGGCTCGTTGCCGATGAGCAGGTCCATGAGCAGTCTCCGGGTGCGATGGATCAGCGCCGACGACCCCATCGGCCGCCGAGCGGAACGTCAGTCGTTGAACGGCAACGGGACGGGCCAGCGGGCGCCCGCGACGTAGGGCCGGCCGTAGGTCCGACGGCTGTGGCGCAGGCCGAGCGAGACCAGCCCCTCCGCGGTCTTCATCGCGACCGGCGGCGGGTCGAGCACGGGAACCTCGCAGCCGCGTCGGGCGAGCTCCGCCTGGACCCGGGGAGCGAACCCCGCCAGGCCCGTGCAGCCGGGGATCAGCACGTGGGCGCCGTCCTCGCGCACGGCCGCCTCGGCCACCGCGGCGACGGCGTCGAACGTGGCGCCGTCGTCCGACGCCAGGTCGAGGACCGGGATGTTGAACGAGCGGACGGAGGCGAGCTTGCCGGCGAGGCCGTAGCGCAGCGCCTGGTCCTCCACGTACGGGATCAGCGAGTCGACGACGGTCAGGACCGAGAACCGGTGCCCGAGCATCGCCGCGGTGTGCATGCTCGCCTCGGCTGGACCGACCACGGGGATCCCGACAGCTTCCCGGCAGGCCTCGACGCCAGGATCGCCCATGCAGTCGACGATCACGGCGTCCGCGCCGGCCCGCTCGGCCTCGATCGCCTTGGCGATGATGTCCGGCGCCACCAACGCCATGGCGACGTGGCCCTCCACCGAGGGCGTGCCCCAGTCGAGCGTGACGATGCTCACCTCGGTCCCGGGGCCCGCGGCTGCCCGGTAGGCGTCGAGCGTCTCCTGCTCCCAGCTGGTGGTGATGACGGGGTTGATGACACGGATGTGCATCGCGCTCTCCTGACGCCCGGACCCTAGATCCGGCCGAGCAGCTCCTCGATCGGCCGGTAGTCGATGTCGAACCCGAAGTACCGGGGCCCGGCGCAGGCGAGACCACGCTCGCCGCGGAAGGCCTCGAGGCCGCGGATCCCGACGGCCGCCACCTCCGCGCCGACGTCGATCAGCGTGTTGGTGAAGCCCTCGCCCGTGGTGCGGTCCGCGATCGTCACCAGGTCCGGGCTGCAGATCCAGGGCACGCCGTCAAGCCAGGTGACGTGGTTCTCGTTCTTGAACCACACCTCGAGGACGTGGCCGGAGAAGCGGCCGCTCCCCTCGACGGTCGTCGTCCCGAACATGTACCCGTCGCGGTCCTCCCAGTCCTTCTTGCTGACCCGCCCCTCGAACAGGAGGTGCCCGCCGGTCACCTGGATCGCGGCGGCGATCGGGTCGCCGCCCGTCTCACGCGCCGAGCGGATCGCCCGGCCCAGCTCCAGGCTCCTGCTGAGCGTCCCCCGGACGAGGATCTCCTTCATCTCGGTCGCGGGCAGCAGGGTCGCGGCCTGGAAGCAGGTCCCGTGGGCCGCCACGCTGAGCATCTTGCCCACCCGCTCGAACATGAAGGGGTTGGCGGTCTCCTTGACGATCACGACGTCGCCCCAGTGGTCGACGCTCGCCATCGGGTGGCTGTGCTTGCCCGCCAGGTAGGGCATCCCCTGCATCTCGTCAGGCACCGCACGACCAGCGTAGTCGCCGTCCACGCAGTCGATCCCGAGCTGCATCGCGGTGACCAGTGGGGCGGGCGTGTTGCCGGCCCCCAGCTCCGCCGGGACGATCACCTGGATCGGGCGCCCCGCGTACTGCCCCAGTTCGCGCACCGCCTGCGCCATGGCTTCGTCCCCCAGGCGGTCGGTCAGCCCGAGCACCTCGATCGCGCGGGCGGTCTCGTCGCCCTTGGGGGCGATCGAGCCCATCCCGTACGCGGTGCAGGTGAGGGCGTCGTCGGGAATGTCGTCGACGTCGGTCCAGGCGAGGGTGAGGCCTGCCGCGAGCGCCGACCGGAACATGTCCATGCCCCAGTCCACACCGCCGCCGCCGCCGGTGCCCATGAACAGGCAGCCGGAGATGAAGTCCTGGCAGTCCTGGATCGTGGTGAGCGCGTGGCGGGCCATGGGCGAGCTCCTTGGTGCGTTGGAACGACGGATCCGGCGGCGCGGCGCCGTCAGGGCGGGATGGAAACGTCAGGACATCGGCTGGGCTGGCTCCCTGTCGGCGAAGTGGCAGGCGACCTCGTGACCGGATCCGTCTCCGCTGAGCGGCGGTTCCGCTTCGGCGCAGACGGCGGGTGAATCCAGGCGCGTGTGCAGCCAGCACCGGGAGCGGAACCGGCATCCGCTGGGCACATGCGCGGGGTCCGGCACGTCGCCCGCCAACACGATCCGCTGTCGGCGGTCCGCGCCGACGGTCGGCGTCGCGGAGAACAGCGCGAGCGTGTACGGGTGCCGGGCCGCCGCCTGCATCCGACCACCCTCAAGGCGCTCCACGATCCGCCCCAGGTACATGACCGCGACCTGGTCGCTGACGTGCGCCACGACGTCGAGGTCGTGCGAGATGAGGACGTAGGTCAGGCCGAGACGGCTCTGGAGCTCGAGCAGGAGGTTGAGGATCTGCGCCTGGACGGACAGGTCGAGCGCCGACGTCGGCTCGTCGAGAACGATCAGGTCGGGCCCCAGCGACAGCGCCCGCGCGATCGCCACGCGCTGGGCTTGCCCACCGCTCAGCTCGCCCGGCCGCTGGTCGAGGACCGCCGGCCGGAGGGACACCAGTTCCAGCAGTTCGCGAATCCGTCCGTCGAGCGCGGCCCCGCGCAGCGTGCCGTGCGTCCGGAGCGGCTCCGCGATCACGTCGCGGACGCGCATCGTCGGGTCGAGCGCGGCGATCGGGTTCTGCTGGACGAAGCCGAGCCGTGCCCGCATGGCGCGCAGGGCGCCACCCCGCAGGCCGCTCGTGTCCGTGCCGGCGATCTCGATCCGGCCCGAGGTCGGGCCGATCGCGCCCACGATGCAGCGAGCGAGCGTGGTCTTGCCGCAGCCCGACTCGCCGACGACCGCGGTGGTGGACCCCCGCTCGACGACCAGGTCCACGCCGTCGACGGCGCGGACCTCGGCGCCGCCGTCCGTGCGGAAGGAGCGGGTGAGCCCGGCGACGCGGAGAACCGACTCAGCCATCGGCCGGCTCCTCCCCTGCCACCAGCCAGCAGGCGACGGCCCGCTCGCCGCTGCGGGTCGGGACCGGGGTCTCGACGCGGCAGCGGTCGACGGCGGACGGGCAGCGGGGCGCGAACGCGCAGCCGGGCGGCAGCGGCCCAGGCGCAGGCCCGAAGCCGGGCAGCACCGGCAGCGGTCGTTTCCGGTTCGCGTCGCCGCCCACGACGCTGCCCAGCAGCGAGCGGGCGTAGGGGTGGCCGGGCGCCTCGAGCAGGGCCCGGGCAGGTCCCTCCTCGACGATCGAGCCCGCGTACATCAGGGCAACGCGGTCACAGGTCTCGGCCACCACGCCCAGGTTGTGGCTGACGAGGACGATCGACAGGCCGCGCTCGGCCCGAAGGCGGAGCAGCAGCTCGAGGATCTGGGCCTGGATCGTCACGTCGAGGGCCGTCGTCGGCTCGTCAGCGACGAGGAGATCGGGGTCGCCGGCCAGGGCGAGGGCGATCATCACCCGCTGCTGCATGCCGCCGGACAGCTCGTGCGGGTAGCGGCGTCGGATCCGCTCCGGCTGGGGCAGGCCCACTTCGGCCAGCCGGTCGAGTGCGGCGGCGCGTCGGGCGGCCGAACCGGCCCGGGTGTGCGTGGCCAGCACGGCGTCGAGCTGCGTCCCGACGGTGAACACGGGGTTGAGGGAGGTGGCCGGGTCCTGGAAGATCATGGAGATGCGGCCGCCGCGGAGCCGGCGGAGGTCGGCCGGCGCGAGGTGGGTGAGGTCGAGCCCGTCGAACGTGAGCCGCCGTGCCCGGATGGCGCCGGGCGGCGGCACGAGGTGCAGCAGCGACAGCCCAGTGAGGGTCTTGCCGGAGCCTGTCTCGCCCACCAGCCCCAGGATCTCCCCTCGGTCGAGATGCAGCGAGACGCCGCGGACCGCCTCGACTTCACCGCGGCCCCGGGCGAAGGCGACGTGCAGGTCCTCGACCTCGAGCAGATGGCCGCTCACCAGCTCGACTCCGTCGGTCGAAGGTCGAGGACTCGCCGCAGGCCGTCGCCCAGGAGCACGAAGCCGATGCTCGTGATCACGATCGTGAGGCCCGGGAAGGTCGCGTACCACGGGAAGCCGAGGAAGTAGGTGCGGCCCGCGTTGACCATCGTTCCCCAGTCGGCGGTCGGCGGCTGCACGCCGAGCCCCAGGAAGCTCAGGCCGGCGCCGACCAGGACCACGGCTGAGATGTCGAGCGTCGCCTGCACCAGGATGGGTCCCGCGAGGTTGGGGACGATGTGCCGCCCCAGGATCCGCGCGTCGCCCACGCCGATGACGCGCGCCGCCTCGACGAATGGCCGGCTCCGCAGCGATGCCGCCTGCGATCGGGCGAGACGCGCGTACCACGGCCACCAGGTGATGCCGAGGGCCACGGTCGCGCTGGTGAAGCCGGGCCCCATGGCCGTGGCCACGACAATCGCGAGCAGGAGCGGCGGGAACGCGAGGAACACGTCGGTGATGCGCATCAGGACCTCGTCGACCCAGCCGCCGAGGTAGCCGGCCGCTGCGCCCATCGGCACCCCGATGAGCACCCCCATCAACACGACCAGGAGTGCCATCGCGAGCGACACCTGGCCGCCGAACATGACCCGTGACAGCAGATCCCGGCCGAGCTCGTCGGTGCCGAACGGATGCGCCACGCTGGGGGGCTTGAGTTTGGCGATGATGTTCGGGTCGCCGGCACCCTGGCCCGGGTACGGCGCCAGCCAGGTCGCGCCAAGCGCCGCGATCACGACCAGCAGGACGATGGCCAGGCCGATCGCCGAGCTCCGGTCGGCGAGCAGCGCGGCGAGCCGTCGCGGGAGGGCGGGCCGTCGGGCGCGCCGGGAGACGGCGGGAGCGGCGCCGCTCACCATCGCCCAGCTCTGCGAGGCGCCGCCGGTCGCCTCGTCACATCGCCGGTCCTTCGTCCCATCCGACGCCTCACGGGTACGGAGGCCACGTGGCGTCGCTGGCTCGGAGCCCCAGCCGGACCAGCATCTCGGCGGTCCGGAGGGCGACGGCGAGGGGGTCGATGACCGGGATCCCCACGTGGCCCTCGGCGGCCAGCGCGTCGGCCAGCGCGCGGCGGTGCGGCGACATCGCGGTGCAGCCCAGGATGAGCGCGCCGGCCCCGTCCTGCTCGATTGCGGCACGCGACGCCGCGACCAGGCGGCGGCGGAGCTCGTCGGCGTCGTGGCCCAGGCTCAGCACCGGCAGGTCAACGGCCCGCACCGACGCGCCGCGCTCGACGTGTCCGTACCGGCGCCACAGGTCGCGCGTGAACGGCGCGTCTCGATCGGTCGTCCCCAGGACGCTGAACCGGTCGGTGAGCGTCGCGGCCAGGGCGAACGCGGACTGGGCCGGCGCGACCACGGGGATCCGGACCGCCTCGCGGCTGGCGAACAGGGCGGGATCGGCGAAGCAGTTGATGACCACGGCGTCGGCGCCGCCGGCCGCGGCCTCGCGGGCCCGCCGGACGATGGCCGGGGCGGCGCTCACGATGTCGAGGTCGGACTCGATCGAGGCCGGCCCCTCGTCGATCGCCACCACCTCCACCGCCACGTCCGCGGAGCGGTGCTCCTCGAAGTACGCGCGCGAGTGGCCGAGGTCGAGGCCGACGACAGGATCGATGACGGAGATGCGCACGAGACGAAGGTTCTCCCTAGATCCGGGGGTCGAGCCAGGCGTGGAGCAGGTCCACGACCAGGTTGATGGCGACGTACAGGACGGTGACCACGAGCGTCGTCGCCACCACGACCGGGAAGTCGAGGTTGGAGACGGCCGCAGCCGTGTAGGCGCCCACGCCAGGCCAGGAGAAGATGACCTCGACCAGGAACGCGCCGGTGATCGAGTAGGCGAACGACAGGCCCAGGACGGTGATCGTCGGCAGGATGGCGTTGCGGAGCGCGTAGCGGAACAGGATCGCCCGTTCGCTGATCCCGAGCGCCCGGGCGGACAGGATGTAGCGCTCGGCGAGCACCTCGGCCATCGCCGCGCGCGTCATCCGGATGGCGATCCCGGCCGGGTAGGTCGCGAGGACGAGGACCGGCATCACCAGGTGGAGCGCCACGTCGCGGAACGCCGCCCAGTTGCCGGCCAGCGCGGTGTCCAGCAGGTAGAAGCCCGTCACGGGGTGGACGGGGCTGTTGAGCGCGATCGCATCGCTCACCCGGCCGCTGAGCGGCAGCCAGCCCAACTGCTTGAAGAACAGCAGCTGGAGCAGCAGCGCCAGCCAGAACGTGGGGAGCGACACGCTCGTGACCGAGAGGAGCCGCGCCGCCTGGTCGAGGATGGAGCCCGGTCGGGCGGCGGCCAGGACGCCGACCGGGATGCCGACGGCGAAGGCGAGGATCGTGGCCAGGATGAGCGGTTCAAGCGTGGCCGGCAGCATCGTCGCGAGGTCCGACGCGATGTCGCGCTTTGACGCGAAGGAGACGCCGAGATCGCCATGGAGCAGCTGGCCGAGATAGCTCAGGTACTGCTCGTAGAGCGGCCGATCGAGGCCCAGCCGTGCACGGGCGGTGGCGATCTGGTCGAGAGTCGCCCGCGGTCCCGCCCAGGTGGCCGCCGGGTCGGACGGCACCAGCCGCGTGATCAGGAACGTGATCGTCACCGAGCCCAGGACCACCAGTAGCGCGAGGCCGAGGCGACGGATGGCGAACCGGGCTCGCGGCCCCGGCCGCGGAAGGCCGCGGACCGCGAGACCCATGGTTCGCTCGAGACCTGATGACAGACCCGGGGGAGGAAGGGCCGTCAGCGGCTCACGGTGTAGGCGAACAGAACATGCGGGTAGGCGGGGTTGTCCACGAACCCCTGGAGGCTCGACCGGATGACGTGGATGTTCTGGAGGTCGTAGACGAAGATCGCGGCCGCATCGTTGACGAGCATCGTGTCGGCCTGGACGAACTTGGCCATCGCGCCCGCCCGGTCGGAGGAGAGCTGAGTGTTGGCCTGGTCGATGAGGGTGTCATAGGCCGGGTTGTTGTAGTAGCCCAAGTTGAAGTTCGGCGACTTCTCTGAGTGGAACAGGTTGAACATGAAGTCGTACGGCGTCGCGTAGGTGGGCCACCAGTAGAACATGAACCCATCCTGTGCCTTGTTCGGGTCGCCCTTGGCCAGGCTCCACTGCGCCTCCCAGGCCATCGAGCGGACTTCCAAGTTCACACCGATCTTGGCCAGGTCTGCGGCCCACAACTCGCCGGCCTGCTGCTCCTGCGTGTCGCCGGCGGTGAACGTCATGACCAAGTTGAGGCCGCCGTTCGCATAGCCGGCCTGTGCCAGGAGCGACTTCGCCTGGTCGAGGCTGAACGAGGCCTGGGGCACTTGGTCCACCCCGTCGAGCAGGCTCGCAGGGACGGCACCGCGCGACTGGGTCGCGTAGCCCGCCATCGTGCCCTGGATGACGTCCTGATACGGGAACGACGCGGCGAGCGCCTGGCGCACCTGGAGATTGCTCGTCGGTGACTTGACCGTGTTGAGCAGGATCATCATGTTCTGGTAGGAGGGGTTGGCGACGACCTTGACATCCGGGTTCGCGGACAGCGTCGAGAGGTTGTCGGTCGGAATGGTGAAGGTGTAGTCGGCATCGCCCGACTCGATCATCTGCTGTCGGGCCGCAGCGTCCTGGACCACCTTGAGGATCACGGTGTCGAACTGGCCGGGCTTCCAGCCGCCCCAGTAGCCGTCGAACTTCTTGAGGATCGCGCGCTGGTCCTTCTCGTAGCTGTCGAGCATGTACGGACCCGAGCCGGCGTCATGGCCCGCGTTGAACCAGGCGTTGTCCTTCCCCTCGGCCGTCGTCGGGCTCATGATCCAGGCGGCGTAGCCGGACGAGACGATCAGGTCCATCGGGGCCTTGTACTTGAGCGTGAACACGACCGTGAGGTCGTCCGGCGCGCTGATCGAGCTGACCGGATCCCAGATGAAGGCGCCGCCCTGGCCAAGCTTCATCGTCCGCTCGATCGACCACTTGACGGCCGCCGCGTTGACCGGGGTGCCGTCGTGGAACTTGACGTTGGGGCGGAGGTGGAACGTCCATGTCAGCCCATCTGTGCTCTGCGACCAGTCCGTGGCCAGGAGCGGCTGGATCTGCGGGTTGGAGCCTGGCGGCGCGTAGCGCGTCAGCGTCTCGTAGAGGTTGGACACGACCGCGCTGTCATCCGAGAAGCCGGTGCTCGGGTCGAGGTCGGGGAACGTCGTGGGGCTCGCGTACACGAGCACCTGGGGGCCGGAGGCGGACGGTGACGCCTGTGCCGTGGACTGCGGCACGCCAGAGGCAGCGGCCGCGACAGTCTGGCTCGGGGCGGCGCCCGAGGAGGCCACCGCGGCTGCCGAGGGCTGGCTCCCACCGGTGCAGCCAGCCAGCACGACAACCGTCGCCAGCGTGAGCATGCCGCGGACAGTGAGGCGATGGGTGAGCATGGCAGTTCCTCGAGCGTGGCCGCCGTGACCTAATGGGTCGCAAATGTACGTACAACTTCGTCGTGTGTCAACCTGTAGTCTGTGGCGATCGTGCTGCTGAGACTGGGCTCAGATGGCCCTTCGCGACCCACACGCCACTGGTCGCCATTGGCGAGTCCCGCGTCATGAATCCATCAAGAGGACGGCTCCCCGATGTGCCCTAGCCCGATGCCGCTCCACCACCAGCTGCGGGAGACGCTGCTCAACCGCATCCTTCGCGGCGAGTGGCGCCCGGGCGAGGCCATGCCCACCGAGCACGAGCTGGCGACGGAGTACGGCGTGAGCCGCCAGACCATCCGCGAGGCGATCCGGGCACTGCGCTACGAGGGCGTCGTCGAGGCGCGCCGCGGGTCGGGCACCTACGTGCGGGAGCCGGCCGAGGGCGGCCCGGTGTCGCTGGTCCGGGGCCGGCGGACAGTCGTGCAGGAGGGCACGGCCCCATGGTCGACCCGGCTGATCCGGCGGGAGCGGCGCGCCGTCGGCGAGGCGGAGGCCTCGCTCGAGGTGCCCGTCGGCACGCCGGTCGAGCTCACCGAGAAGCTGCGCCTCCGTGGGGGACAGCCCTTCTGCCTCACCTACTCGTTCTGTCTCGCCGTGGATGGCGCCGCCCGGTCCCCGCGACGCGGTGACGGTCTGCTCACGATCCTGGCCACGGTCCTCCACCCCTACGAGGCCCGGCTCCTGGAGGACTCGCCCCACACCGCCGCGCTCCAGCTGGAGATGCTCCAGCGTGACACCGAAGGCCGCCCCGTGTCCTTCCACCGGATCGTGGTGCCGAACGCGAACCTGCGCGTGGACGATCGGCTCGGCTCAGACGAGGTCCGGCGCCTCGGGTCTCTGTTTGACGTCGCCGGCCTGGAGGAGAACTAGGGATCGCCGGCTCGGACGTGTGAGGTCGGACGGTCGATGCCAAGTCGGTCAGCCGATGAGGAGCCGTGCGGAGACGACGAGGCCAACAGTGACGACCGCAGCGCGCAGGAGCGGCGGGGGCATGCGGCGACCGACGACCGCCCCCACCTGGCCCCCGACCATCGACCCGAGTGCGATGAGCAGCGCGACGCGCCAGTCGACTGGCGCGACGAGGAGGAAGACTGCGGCCGCGAGGGCGTTGACGGCGAGCGCGAGCAGGTTCTTCAGCCCGTTGAGACGCTGGAGACTGTCGGGCACGAAGACGGCGAGGAACGCCATGAACAGCACGCTCTGCGCCGCCCCGAAGTAGCCGCCGTAGATCGCCGTCAGGAATACCGCGGCGACGAGCAGCCGCGATTGCCCCGCCCCGTCCGGACGGTGGCGGAGGACGAGCCGACTGAGACGCGGCTGAGCGGCCATGAGGATGCTCGCAGCCAGGACGAGGAACGGGACGACCCGGGAGAACGTGGACGACGGGAGGGCAAGGAGGAGGACGGCTCCGACCAGTGCGCCGGCCAGGGCGGCTGCCCCGAGTCGGGCTGCACGGGGCCGCTGCCCGGCGAGTTCCCGCCGGTACCCGAGGACTCCGCTCGCCGATCCGGGGACGAGGCCCACGGTGTTGCTGACGTTGGCCACGAGTGGCGGGAAGCCGAAGAAGAGGAGCGTCGGGAACGTGACGAGCGATCCCGAGCCGACGACGGTGTTGATGAGGCCGGCAGCCGCGCCGGCTGCCGTGATGGCGACGATCTCGACGCCGGTCACGTCGCAGCCTGCGGGGCGTGTCCCGGCGCCCACGGCCGGGTGCCGGTTCCGCTCGTCGCGGCCAGCTCGTCCCAGAGGCGGGCGACCGTCCGAATCCCGAGCTCGTAGTTGGACAGGCTCATCCACTCGTTGGGTGCGTGGGACTGGTCGTCCGGCGGGCCGAAGCCGAGCAGGAGGACCGGCACGCCGAGGACCGTCTCGAGACTGGCGCAGACGGGGATCGAGACCCCTTCGCGGGCATAGACGGGCCGGACCCCGAACGTCCTCTCGATGGCCCGCGCGGCCGCCTGCGTTGCGGGATGGTCCAGCGGCGTGCGGGTCGGCAGGCCGGCTCCCAGCAGGGTGACGTCGACGCGGACCGTCCGGGGGGCGAGCGCCTCAACGTATGCGCGAAGCTGGTCGAAGACCCTGCGGGGATCCTGGTTCGGGACGAGGCGACAGCCGACCTTCGCGTGGGCATCGCTCGGGATGATCGTCTTCGCACCGGCGCCCTGGAAGCCCGCCCACATGCCGCTCACGTCGAGCGTCGGCCGCGCGCCGCGACGCTCGAGCGTCGTGTAGCCGGGCTCTCCCCCAAGGCTCGGCACCCCGAGCGCCTCGCGGTACGCCTGCTCGTCGAACGGGAGGTCGGCGAGGGCGGCCCGCTCCGCGTCGGACAGCGGCACCACGTCGTCGTAGAAGCCCGGGATTCGGACGACGCCGTCCAGTCCCTTCAGCGCCGCGATGATGCCGGCAAGCACGTTCGCCGGATTGTCGACGGTTCCCCCGTAACTGCCAGAGTGGAGGTCCATCGCGCTGCCGGAGACGTCGATCTGCGCGTAGAGGATGCCCCGGAGTCCCACCGTGATCGTCGGGAGGTTCCCGTCGAAGAACCGCGAGTCGGACACGACGGCGAGATCCGCGGCGAGTCGGGCCCGGTTGTCCACCAGCCACGCGTCGAAGTGGGGGGAGTTGTTCTCCTCCTCGCCCTCGACCACGACCTTCAGGTTGACCGGGAGTCGTCCGCGAGTGGCCAGGAGCGCCTCGAGCGCCCGCAGGTGGATGTCGACCTGGCCCTTGTCGTCGGAGGCGCCGCGGCCGAGGACCCGGCTCCCCTCCACGACCGGCTCGAACGGCGGCCGCGCCCAGAGGTCGATCGGATCGACCGGCTGGACGTCGTAGTGGCCGTACACCAGGACCGTCGGGGCTCCGTCCGCATGAAGCCAGTCCCCGTACGCGATCGGATGGCCGCCTGTCTCCGCGACCTCGACGTGTTCGGCGCCCATGGACCGGAGTTGCCCGGCCACCCACTCGGCTGCGGACCGGCAGTCGGCGGCGTGCTCTGGGAGCGTCGAGATGCTCGGGATCCGGAGGAATGAGAGGTAGCTCGCCAGCCGCTGCTCCCGGCTGGCGTCGAGATACGCCTCGAGCTGCGATACGCCGCCGTCTCGCGTCACGTGGAGACGTCTGCCGTCGCGGGCGGACGCCGACCCGTGCGACCGCTCACGCCTGAGTCCGAGAACGGCGCAGGCTCAGCCCGCGACCGGGTCTGCTCAGCAGCTGGCCATCGCGGGCGATCACCTCGCCCCGCGAGACGGTCATCACCGGCCGGCCTGTGACCTCCAGGCCGTCGAACGGGTCATAGCCCGCGCGCGAGACCAAGGTGGACGCGTCGATCCGCTCCTTGGCCGCGGGGTCGAAGAGGACGAAGTCGGCGTCGCTGCCGATCGCGATCGCGCCCTTCCCCGGCGCCAGACCGAAGATCCTCGCCGCGTTGGTCGAGAAGGCCGCCACGAATGTGCTCAGCGAGATGCGGCCCTTGGAGACGCCCTCGGAGAAGACGACCCGCATCTCGGTCTCGAGACCCGGCACCCCGTAAGGAACGAGTCGGAAGTCGCGGCTGCCGACCGCCTTCTGCGCGACGCTCCAGGAGGTGTTGTCGCTGCCGATCGTCTGGATCTCGCCGTTCCGAAGCCCCGCCCAGAGGGCCTCCTGATCCATCGCCGACCGCAGGGGCGGCGCACCGATGACTTTGGCTGCCTCGACCCCGCCGACAGCGTATCGCTCGTCCGTGAGGGCAAGGTAGATGGGGCGTGTTTCGGCCCAGGCGCGAACCCCGCGAGCCCGCCCAGCCGTGATGGCCGCCAGCGCCTCTGCCGCCGACACGTGGACGACGTAGATCTCCGCGCCGGTGAAGGCGGCGTAGTCGATGACCCGGCGGGTGGCCTCGGTCTCGGCGATCGCCGGCCGGCTCTCTGCGAAGAAGCGGGGGTCGAGCCGCCCAGCAGCGGCCATCTCTGATGCCCGGGCGTCGAGCAGGTCGCCATTCTCGGCGTGGACGTTGACGAGCATGCCCGCGTCGCGGGCGGCACGGAGCACGCGCAGGAGTTGGCGATCCCCGAGCACGAACTCGTTGATGAGGAACACCTTGATGCTCGGATAGCCCGCCTCGATCGCAGCAGGAAACTCGGCCAGCAGCTCCTCGGTCACTTCGCCGAGCACGACGTGGAAGGCGTAGTCGATGTGCGCCTTGTCGGCGGCCTTTGCCCCCCAGAGCGCGATCACCTCGGCGATAGACTGCCCGGGAACCTGCCAGGCGTAGTCGATGATCGTGGTGATCCCTCCCCGCGCCGCCGCCGCGGTCCCCGACTCGAAGTCGTCGGCCGTCGTCGCGTCTCCCACCGGTGCATCGAGATGCGTGTGCGGATCGATCCCGCCGGGCAGCACGAGAAGGTGTCGCGCGTCGATCTCGACCGCGCCGCCGCTGAGCGAGCTCGCGATGGCGACAACGCGGCCGCCCCGGACGCCCACGTCGGCGGCGTAGGTCCCGGACGAGGTGGCAATGGTTCCGTTTCGTACGATCAGGTCGAAGTCCACTGGTGCCTCACGGATGCGTGACGGCCGGAGCCGCACGAGGATGGTCCGCCAAGGTCGCGCACGGCGCCGGTCGTCACTGCCCGCTGCCGATGACGCTGCGGATCCCGTCGAGCGTGCGGTTCATGTGGGCGACCGTCACCCGCTCCACCTCGGCCATGTGGCGAGCCTCGATCGCGCCTAGGAGGTCGAGGTGCTCCTGGGCGATCTCGGCGAGGCTCAGCACGCGCGAGATCGCCGGGATGACCACGACTCGCGCCCGTGACCGCAGCTCCTCGATCAGGTCGGTGAGGACCTGGTTGCCGCAGAGGCTCGTGAGCTGCCAGTGGAAGGCGTAGTCGGTCTCGACGAAGGCTCGGATGTCGCCGCGCTCGGCGGCCGCCATGATGGCCTCGGCGAGCTCGCGCGGCCCGGCGAGCTGCTCGGCCGTCACCGTCTCGGCGATCTGGACCATCGCTGGGATCTCAAGCAGGCGGCGGACCTGCATGGCCTGGAGCAGGTACTCCATGGACGGCGCCACAACCTGGAAGCCGCGGTTGGCGAGTGCCACCACGAGGCCCTGCCGGACCAGGTCCAGGACGGCCTCGCGCACCGGCGTGGGCGAAACGCCGAACTGCGCAGCCAGGACGGGAACGCTGAACTCGCGACCGGGCGGCAGTTCGCCGATGAAGATCGACCACCGGAGCGCGGTGACGACCTGCTCGCGCAGGCTCCTGCCTTTGACAGGCTTTGCGCCGGATGGGCCGAGACCGGCCGTTGACTCCCGCTCGATCATGCAACCCCCTAGATCGGACCTGCTGCCCTCGACAACGTCACCGCCCCGCCATGGGGCCCGTGGGTGGCGTCGTGGCGACCGAACGGTGGATCACGCGCCACACCTCGCCCGGCGTGGACGGATCCCATGAGTCCGCCACCAGGGCGTGAAGCTCCTCGCTGCCGACACTGCGACTGGAGTCGTCCAGCCACCGCTGGTAGGCCGTCTCGTCGTCCCAGACGCCGATCACGTGGGCACGGCACGGATTGCCGGCGTCGGCGGCGAGGTACAGGGAATGACAGCCCTCGGTCTGGATGGCCCGTTCGAAGATGCGGTGGTGCCGGAACACCTCCTCAAGTCCCGCCATCGACCCGGGTCGCAGGTCGAAGGTCAGGCAGGACAGGATCACGAGGCGCCTGCCGCACGGAGACCTGTCGTCGCCGCCTCGTCCACCACGAACCCCACGGGATCGACGGCGACGCCGTAGTCGGACCGCGCGCGCTCTGGCGATACGAACCCCTGGCGCACGTCCTCCGCGACCAGGGCGGGGTCGCGCTCGAACGGGTCGCCCCAGCCGCCGCCGCCGCCGGTCAGGTTGACGATCGTGCCGCCAGCCTGGAACGGGGTGTCGCTGACGCCCACCTCGCGCTCGTCTGCGGTGCCCCGCCCGACCACGACGCTGTTCTTCACGCCATCGCGGCCGCCGTCGACGCCCCACGGCGCCGTCCGGGTCTTGTAGTTGATGACGATCGCATTCGTTGGGGCGAGGAACCGGTATGCGCGAACGATCCCGACGCCGCCGCGGTGCTTGCCCGGGCCGCCCGAGTCGGCCCGGAACGCGTACTCGTCGATGATCATCGGCCCCTTGTTCTCGAGCACCTCGACCGGGTTGTTGCGGCAGCCGGGTTCCGTCACGTGCATGACCCCATCGGCGCCGTCACCGCCCGCGTGCGCCCCGAACCCGACCGCGTCGTTGGTGGCCTCGAGCCAGAAGGCCCCGCTGCGCGGGTTGACGCCCAGGGCCATCACACAGCAGACGTCACCGCCGGAGCACGCCGGCACCACGCCCGTCAGGCCTTGCGAGAGCGCCTTGGTCACGACCTCGGGCACGAACAGCCCCGTCCACAGCGTGAACGTGGGCATCGGCGGCTCGGCGTGCATGAGCGTGCCGGGCATCGTCCGGACCTCGAGGTTGCGGAAGTTGCCGGCGCAGATGGGGGTGTCGGGCGTGGTGAGCGCCTTGAACGCGAGGCGCGATCCGGCGGCCGTGAGCCCCGCCGGGACGTTGATCGGACCGGCGACGCCCTTGTCGACGGCCGTCCAGTCGATGATCATCCGGTCGTCCTCGACCGTCACGGTCACGGTCAGCGGCACCCTGTCCCGAAGGTTGATGCCGTCCGTGTCGATGTAGTCGGTCGCCGTCCAGGTGCCCTTGGGCAACCGCGCGACCGCTGCCCGCGACAGGCGCTCTCCGTGGTTGTTGATCTCATCCATGGCGGCAAGCAGGGTCGCCGTCCCGTACTTGGCGGCGATCTCCCGGAGCCGGACGTCGCCCGTGTGGACGGCCGACACCTCGGCCTGGAGGTCGCCGATCGTGCGCTCCGGGAGCCGGCTGTTGAACCGGATGATGTTGAGGATGTCACTCCGCTCCCGGCCGGCCTCGTAGATCTTGACCGCGGGAAAGAAGATCCCCTCCTGCGCCATGTCGGTCGAGTCCAGGACGTAGCCGGCATCCTTCTGCTTGAGGTCGAGCAGGTGGCAGCGGCACGATGCGAAGCCGATCAGGGTGTCGTCTGCGAAGACCGGGCACAGCACGAGCACGTCGAGCGTGTGGGCGGCGGACCAGTACGGGTAGTTGAGCATGAACACGTCGCCCGGCGCCATGTTCTCGACGCCCACGAACTCCTTCGTCTTCTTGACGCCGAAATCGTTCGCCCCGGAGAAGATCGCGACGCCCGGCGTCTCGGCGATGGTGTTGCCGTCGGGGTCGTGGAGCCCGATCCCGTAGTCGTGGATCTCGTAGACGATCGTGTTGTACGAGGTGCGGCACAGGTTCCGGGCCATCTCGTCGGCCGCCGACAGCATGCTGTGCCGGATGACCTCGGTCGTGATCGAGTCGACCATGTCAGTTCGCCCTCGCAACCGTGATGACGATCTCGCCGTACGCCCCGATGGAGGCGGTGTCGCCCGCGTGGAGCACGGTCGTGCCCGTGTGCTCGCTGATGACCGCCGGTCCCGCGAGCCGGTCGCCGTGCCGGAAGTCGTCCCGGTGGTAGACGGCGTACTCGACGAGCTCGCCGTCGATCCCGATCACCCGGCGCGTCGTGCGCGGCCGGAGCGTGAATCCTTCCCGCCGCGCCTGCTCGGGGACGTGGGGCCGCTCCTGGCGTCCGACGGCGCTGAGGCGCACGGCCACCACCTCGACCGGGTCGGGCATCGTGTGCCCGTAGGCACGCTCGTGCGCCTCCGCGAACGCCACCTTGAGCCGGCCCGCCTCGGCCGCGGAGAACGTCCCGACGATCGGGAGCCGGACGCTGTGCTCCTGGCCGACATAGCGCATGTCGATCGCCGTGACGTAGCTGCGGACCTCCCGGGCGAAGCCCTCCTCGGACAGCGCGGCATCGCCGAGCGCCTGCATGCCAGCGAGGTGGGACCGCACGGCCTCGACATCCAGTTGGTCGAGCAGGCCGATCAGCGTGCGGGCGTAGTCGTGGCGGACGTCGGCCATCAGCATGCCGAAGGCGCAGAAGGCGCCCGGGCCGGGCGGGACGATGACGGTTGAGATCGAGAGCTCCCGGGCGACGTCCACTCCCACCAGACCGCCCCCGCCGCCGAAGGCCAGCAGGGCGAAGTCGCCCGGGTTCCGGCCGAGCTCCACGGTGATCGCCCGGACCGCTCCAACGATCTTGGTGGTGGAGATCCGCAGTACCCCCCGCGCCACCGTGTCGACCGACATGCCGAGGGCGCCGGCGGCGGACCCCAGCGCGGCCGCCGCAAGGTCGGGGTCGAGGGTCAGACTGCCCGCGAGCGCCATGTCGTTGCCCAGATAGCCGACGTGCAGGGCCGCGTCCGTGAAGGTGGCCTGCGTGCCCCCACGGCCGTAGGAGGCCGGTCCAGGCTCGGCGCCGGCGCTCGCCGGGCCCACCTGCAGGTGGTTGCCCTCGTCGATCCAGACCAGCGAGCCGCCACCGGCGCCGATGGTGTGGATGTAGAGCGATGCGAGGTTGATCGGCAGCCCCTCGAACGCCGCGTCGAAGTACGTGAGCGGCTCGCCGTTGACCACCAGTGAGGCGTCGAGGCTGGTCCCGCCCATGTCGATCGTGATCAGGTTCGGGTGCCCGGCGACATGGGCGAACCAGGCGGCCCCGAGGACACCGCCGGCGGGGCCCGACAGGATCAGGTTGACGGGGGCGTCCTTGGCGGTGGAGACGGTCATGGCCCCGCCCCCCGAGCGCGTCGTGAGAAACCGGCCGGTGAAGCCGCGCTCCGAGAGCGTCGCCTCGAGCTTCGAGAGGTACCGGCGGACAATCGGCTTGATGTAGGCGTCGAGCACGCCGGTGCTCGTCCGCTCGTACTCGCGCAGTTCGCGGGACAGGTCAGAGCAGACGGTCACCTCGACGTCGGGGGCCACCTCCCGGAGAATCGCCGCCATCCGCTGCTCGTGGGCCGGGTTGACGTACGAGTGGAGGAATGAGATCACGACCGACTGCAGGCCCAGCTCGAGGACGCGGTGCGCCGCCGAGCGGGCGGACTCGTCGTCGAACGCGACCAGGACGGTGCCCTGGTAGTCGAGCCGCTCGGCCACCTCAAGGATGTGTTGCCGCTCCACCAGGCTGGCGGGCTTGCGGTACCGGAAGTCATACATCGGCGGCCGATTCGTCCGCGCCAGCAGGTAGACGTCGCGGAAGCCCGCGGTCGTGATGATCCCGGTCCTCGCGCCGCGGCGGGTGAGCAGCGCATTGAGGCCCAGGGTGGTGCCGTGGATGAACGTGTCCACACCCGGGAGGGAGACGCCGCTTGCCGCGAACCCGTTCAACACGCCCTGCTGCGGATCGGTCGGCGTCGTGGGCACCTTGTCGAACCGGAGCGCCTGAGACGCCCCGTCGAGCGACACCACATCGGTGAAGGTGCCGCCGACGTCGATCGCGATCCGGGTTCCAGCAGCCATTCGTCGCCCTCGGTGGTGGGTGGCGTCGAGCAGGTGCATGACCTGTGACGTGTAACATATTACCTGTGGATACTGTAGCCTTGCGCGACGTCACACGGCAGTCGCGGTGACCGAGGCATGGCGCGGTCGGCGGGCGCGGGGACCCGACGGCACGACGCTCGCCGACTGGAAGGAGAGGATCGCAACGTGGCCATCTCAATGACCGCGGCCGGTCGCGCCGCCGCGACCATGCTCGCGACCGCGCTGATCGTCGGCGCGTGCTCCAGCAACTCCGCCGCGACAGCGGCGCCCACCGGGGCTTCGTCAGCCGCGCCGAGCGCGGCGGCGGCGTCGGCGGCCTCCAAGCACTTCGAGGTCGCCTACCTGTCCGCCAGCACCGCCAACACGTGGCTCGCGGCGTCGAAGACCGAGATGGACAAGATCGCGGCCGCGAACAACATCACGATCACGTCGTTCGACGGCCAGTTCAAGGCGGACCTGCAGCACACGCAGATGCAGGACGTCATCGCGGCCGGCAAGTACAACGGCGTTGTTGTCGTCGCCCTCGACGGCGTCGGCCTCACGCCGGACCTCCAGGACGCGATCTCCAAGGGCATCAAGATCGTCGGCATGAACCAGGTCATCGGACCCGACTTCACGACCGCCAACCCGCAGGTCCAGGGCATCTCGGCCATGGTGTTCGAGCCGCCGCTCGTGCGGGGCCAGCGACTCGGCAAGCTGGTCAACAAGGCGTGCCAGGGCATCGACCCCTGCCGCGTCGTCTACTTCTTTGGCATCAAGGGCATCCCGCTCGACACGGCGGTCCGCCAGGGATTCGACGCGACGATCGCCTCCAACGTGAAGGTCGTGGACGAGCGCGAGGGCCAGTACCTCGGTCCGGACAAGGGCCAGGCCGCGATGCAGGACAGCATCACCGCCACCAAAGGCGCGTTCGACGTCGTGGTCGGCGCGGACCAGTCGATGCAGGGCGCTCAGCTGGCCATCACGGCGGCCGGCCTCACGGGCAAGAAGATCATCGGCTTCGGGGGCTCGCAGGCCGCCTACGACGCGATCAAGTCCGGCGCCTGGTGGGGTGACCTCTGGGGCACCCCGGCAACGGAGGGCACCCTGGCGATGAACGCGATGGTCGACGCCCTCAACGGAAAGGACGACGGCGGCATCGACCCCGGCGCCAACGCCGTCGACGAGAATGGCGTGACCAAGGACAACCTCAGCCAGTTCACGGCACAGTGGGCCGGCTGATCCGGCCCTGACCATGGCCGGCCCCGTTCCCCACGTCGAGCTCCACAGCGTCACGAAGCGCTACGGCGCGACGGTCGCGGTGGCCCAGACGGACCTGATGGTCTTGCGCGGCCACGTGCATGCGCTCGTGGGGGAGAACGGGGCGGGCAAGTCCACGCTCGGCAAGATCCTTGCCGGGATCGTCCGTCCCGATGAAGGCGAGATCCGCGTCTCGGGGCAGGCCGTCCACTTCGGCTCGCCCCGAGACGCGCTCCACCACGGGATCACCACCATCGCCCAGGAGCTCTCCCTCGTCCCCTCGCGCAGCGTCATCGAGAACGTGTTCCTGGGCATCGAGGACTCCATCGGGGGTGTAGTCCGCAGAGGGGCACTCCGTGCCCGCTTCAACGAGCTGGTCCGCCAGACGGGGATCGACATGGCCCCCGATCCAGTCGTGCGATCGCTCACCGTCGCCGGCCAGCAGAAAGTCGAGATCCTGCGGGCCGTCGCCCGCCGATCCGAGCTCGTCATCATGGACGAGCCCACGGCGCGCCTGTCCTCGTCCGACGCGGCGAGCCTGCGCCGTCTCATCCGCACGCTCGCCGCGAGCGGCACGACCGTCGTCCTTATCTCGCACTTCCTCGAGGAGGTGCTCGAGGTCTCGGACACCGTCACGGTCATGCGCGACGGCCGGATCGTCCGCACCTCGCCAACCAGCGCCGAGACAAAGGCCAGCCTGATCGAGGGGATGATCGGGCGGAGCCTGGCCTCAGCGTTCCCGGCCAAGCTGGTCCCCCCTGCCGACGCCCAGGTGGTCCTGCGCGCCCAGGGCCTGACCCGAGAGCCCTACTTCCGCGACATCGACTTCGAGGTCCGCGCCGGGGAGATCGTCGTCCTGGCGGGCCTGATCGGGTCCGGAAGGTCAGAGGTGGCGCGGGGACTGTTCGGAGCCGAGCCGCACACGTCGGGCCGAGTGGAGTTGAACGGCAGGCAGATCCACGCGAGTACGCCGCGCGACGCCATACGCCACGGCATCGCGATGCTGCCCGAGTCACGCAAGGAGCAGGGCCTGATCCTCGACCGCGCCGTCCGCGAGAACGTGAGCCTGCCGCACCTGGCGAGCTTCTCGTCAGCGGGAGTGATCTCCCTGTCGCGCGAGCGCATGGGCGTCGGCGAGAGCATCCGCAACGTGGGCGTTCGACTCGCGTCGATCAGCCAGCGCGCCCGCTCACTGTCGGGCGGCAATCAGCAGAAGGTGCTGTTCGCCCGCTGGCTCCTCGCCAAGCCCAAGCTGTTCATCGCCGACGAGCCCACGCGCGGGATCGACGTCGGGTCGAAGCGGAACATCTACGACCTGCTCGTCGACCTGGCCGCGACCGGGGCCGGCGTGCTCGTGATCTCATCAGAGCTCGAGGAGGTGCTCGGATTGGCCCACCGGATCCTGATCATGCGCCACGGCCACATCGCGGGCGAGCTCGATGGCCGAACCGCGACGGAGGCCGACGTGATGGCGCTCGCCTTCCGGGCTCGAAGGGAGTCCTGATCGATGTCCCAGACCGATCCCGGCACAGCCCTGACGAGCGGCGAGGAGCCGACCGCTCGCGCCGTCCGCTCGTCGCGAGCGATCCTGGCGGACTACGCGATCGTCTGGGTCGTACTCGCGCTGTTCGTCGGCCTCGGGCTCACGACCGACGGCTTCCTGAGCGCGGCGAACATCAAGAACGTCCTGGACCAGCAGTCGCTCCTGTTGATCGCGGCGGCGCTGGCGACGATCACGATGATCGCCGGCGGTTTCGACGTGTCGCAGGGCGCGCTGTATGTCGTCGCGCCGCTGTTCGCCCTCCAGGTCGAGCACGCCACGGGGTCGGCCCCGGTCGCGATCCTCGCGGGTGTCGGGGTGGGCCTCCTCGTCGGGATCGTCAACGGCCTGCTCGTCGCCGTGGTGCGGATCAACTCCTTCATCTCGACGCTCGCGATCTCCACCATGGCCTTCGGGGTCGGGTACGTCGTGTCCGCGTCGTCGATCCTCCGGCCCGCCTCGCCGACGGACTGGGCCGTCCTCTCCCGGTCGACCATCCTCGGGCTGACATCAGCGACCTGGATCGCGGCTGCCGTGGTCGCGGTGGCGTGGTTCGCCCTCGCCCGCACGACGTTCGGGCGCTATGTGTACGCCGTTGGTGCGAATGCGGAGGCGGCACGCCTCGCCGGCGTCCGAACGCTGCTGGTCACCGGCACGACCTTCGCCCTGAGCGGCGCGGCCGCCGCCCTCGCCGGGGTCATGGACTCGTCCCGCTCGCTGAGCTCCACGCCGTCGGACGACCTGAGTTTCGTGTTCTCCGTGATCGCCGCAATCGTCGTCGGCGGGACGTCGATCGCCGGCGGCGAAGGGACCATCTGGCGGACGATCTTCGGCGCGTTCTTCATCGCCCTGCTGGGGAACGGGTTCAACCTCCACCAGGTGGACCCCATCTTCCAGCGGATCGTTCAGGGCGCCGTCATCATCGGCGCCGTCTCGCTCGACAGCTGGTCCCGGTCGCGCCGCGCCTAGTCCTGCCCGCCCGTCGGGCAGGCGCCGTCCACGCGCACCAAGGAAGGGAGAGGTTCGTTGCGAACGATTGGCCTCGATGACATCGACGACCTGGCACTGGGCGCGACGCTGCTCGGCACCGGAGGTGGCGGCGACGCTCACATCGCCAAGCTGATGGTCCGCCAGGCGATCGTCGACCACGGGCCGATCCGGATCATGGAGCCGGCCGAGCTGCCGCCGGACGGCCTCGTGGTGACGGCCGCGGTCATCGGTGCTCCGACCGTGATCCTCGAGAAGATCCCGTCGGGCAGGGAGTTCATCAACTCCGCCAAGGCGACCGCGCAGTACCTTGGCAAGGACCCCGTGGCGATCATGCCGATCGAGGTGGGCGGCATGAACACGCTGATCCCGCTCGCCATCGCCGGGGAGTTGGGACTGCCGGTGATCGACGCGGACTCGATGCGCCGCGCCTTCCCCCAGATCGAGATGACCGTGTTCACCCTCCACGGCATCAAGGCGACCCCGATGTCGGTGGCCGACGAGAAGGGCAACCTGTGCATCTTCGAGTCGACCACCAACCAGGTCGCCGAGGACCTTGCGCGCGGCGCGGTGATCCGGCTCGGGATGGCGAACGCCATCTCGTGCTATCCGATGACCGTGGATCAGGTCCACCGGTACGGCATCCAGGGCTCGATGAGCTACTGCACGGACCTGGGCAAGCATCTCGCAGCCGTCCAGCGCGGCGAGGCGGGTGCCTATGATCGCTTCCTCGAGTTCGCGGGCGCACGCAAGCTGTTCACCGGCAAGCTGGTCGACCTCGACCGGCGGACCACCAGCGGCTTCGCCCGCGGGACCGTGGTGCTCGAGGACCTCAAGGACCCGCACCGCCACGCCCGCATCGAGATCCAGAACGAGTACCTGATCGCGTATGTGGACGACGTTCCGCTCGTCTCGGCGCCGGATCTGATCTCGCTCCTCGACCACGAGACCGCCCGGCCGATCCTCACCGAGTCGCTGCGCTACGGCCAGCGGCTGGACCTGATCGGGATGCCCTGCGCCCCCGAGTGGCACCAGCCGGGGATGCTGGACATCGTGGGACCCAGGGCCTTCGGCTACGACATCGAGTACACCCCGTTCCGAGGTGGGCAGGCATGAACCGACTCCGCTTGGGGATCGACGTCGGCGGCACGAACACCGACGGCGTCATCGTCGATGATCAGGGCGGGGTCGTCGCGGCGGCGAAGACGGCCACGACGCCCGAGCCGCTCGACGGCATCCGGACGGCCATGGCCGAGGTGATCGAGGGCGTGGACAAGGCTGCGATCACCCAGGTGATGCTCGGCACCACCCACCCCGCCAACGCCATCATCCAGCGCAAGGGCCTCGACCGCGTGGGCATCCTGCGGCTGGCGGCGCCCTCGTCGTACTCGGTCCGGCCGGGCGCGGCCTGGCCCGCCGACCTGCGGGCGATGGCCGTCGGGCCGACGGCGATCGTGCACGGCGGCTTCGAGTACGACGGGCGGGAGATCGCGCCGCTCGACCCGGACGAGATCCGCGCCTTCGCCCGCGAGTGCCTCGGCAAGGTCTCGGCCATCGCCGTGTCCTGCGCCTTCAGCCCGGCGAGCTTCGACCACGAGCTCCGCGCCGAGGAGATCCTGCGCGAGGAGCTTGGCGACTCGATCGCCATCTCCCTCAGCCACCAGGTGGCGTCGCTCGGCCTGCTCGAGCGCGAGGATGCGACGGCGCTCAACGCTGCGCTGCTGGGCGTGTCCCGGGCGGTCGTGGCCGGGCTGCGGGGCGCCATGGAACAGCACGGGCTCAAGGCCGCGGCGTACCTCACCCAGAACGACGGCACCCTGATGACCGTCGATCAGGCGGTGAAGTTCCCGATCCTCACGGTCGGCTCGGGCCCGACGAACTCGATGCGCGGCGCGTGCGCCCTGGCGGGCATCGTTGACGCCCTCGTGATGGACGTGGGCGGCACCTCAACCGACGTGGGCATCCTGATCGACGGCTTCCCGCGGGAGTCCGCAGCGGCCATCGAGGTGGGCGGCGTTAGGACCAACTTCCGCATGCCGGACCTCATCTCGATCGGCCTCGGCGGCGGCACGATCGTCCGCGGCGCCGGGGACGACGTGGCTGTCGGGCCGGACTCGGTCGGCTATCGCGTGGTCACCGAAGCTCTCATCATGGGCGGCTCGACGCTCACGCTGTCAGATGTCTCGACGCGGGCTGGGCGCCTGTCGGGCATGGGCGACCCCGCCCTTGCCGCCGGGGCGGACCAGGCGGCCGTGGACGCCGCAATGCGCTGGGTGGACGAGCAGATCCAGACGCTGTGCGACCGGATGAAGGCGAGCCACGCCGA
The DNA here is from genome assembly GCA_021825385.1 of Chloroflexota bacterium. Lineage (GTDB taxonomy): Bacteria > Chloroflexota > Limnocylindria > Limnocylindrales > CSP1-4 > JAKAHU01. The sequence goes on from JAKAHU010000014.1 coordinate 25,671, forward strand.
CGTGCCGCTGATCGCCGTGGGCGGAGGATCGCACCTCGTGCCCGACCACGTCGAGGGCGTGTCGGCGGTCATCAAGCCGCCGCACTTCGCGGTGGCCAACGCGTACGGCGCCGCGATCGCCGAGGCGTCGGGCGAGGTCGACCGCGTGTACCGCTACGACTCGTCGAGCCGCGAGGCCTGTCTGG
>JAKAHU010000231.1 GCA_021825385.1 Chloroflexota bacterium
GGCAACGCCCGCCTGGCGTCTGGCGGCCTCGCGGAGGAGATCGAGCGGCTGCGAGCCGAGCCGGGCGAGGGCGACATCGCGATCGGCGGCGCGACGCTCGCCGCGGAGGCGGCCGCGCTGGGGCTGATCGACGAGTACCGGCCCCGGGTGTACCCGACGCTGGTCGGCGGCGGGATCCCGTTCTTTCCACGGAACGAGCGCCGGGTGGAGCTCGAACTCGTCGAGACCCGCAGCATCGGCTCGGGAGTGCTCTACCTCCGCTACCGCGTGGCACGTTAGCCGGCTCGTCCGCCGGCGGTTCGCCGGCTTCGGCAGGCACGGTCGAGGATCCGGGAGCGCTCGACCTCGCGGGCGGACTCGAGCGCCCCGTCCTCGACGCTCTCGATAGGTGCCGCTTGTGCGGCTGGAGTGTTGGCTGCTACCGCGTCCCCTGCAGTACTCGGAAGCTGACCGCCTGCATCACACGCGCGATGTCGTCGGGGAACGGGAGCCCATCGAGAAGCACTCCCTTACGCCTGGGCGAAAGGATCTCGATTCCGACGACGGAGCCGTCCGCCGCGTAGTTGATCCCGCGCGCATCGTCCAGGCGCGTCTGGTGGTCCCACGGTTGATCGCTCACCGTCAGATAGGCGGCATCGACCGACTCGTCGTACTCGAGAAGAAGGTGGGTCATTTCCGCAGCCCCTTCCGCCACGCCGTCACGACTCGCCCATCCTCGACGTCGACGACGAGCTCGATCCCTTCCTCTCCGAACCAGCGCGTGCGGATCTCACGCAACTCGTTGTGCTCGGGCCCGAGGGGCTCGAGCCGGAACAGCTGCGTCTCGAGCGACGCGGGCGGCACGAAGCCCGGCGGGACGAAATCGACGGGTTCCATCCCGCGATTATCAGCGGCCCGGCCTGTGCGCGACGGTGTACGTGCCTCCGGCGCTCGTGTCAGTCCGCCTCGGGCGGGCCGAGACCGGCCTGCAGGTCCCGGGTGATCGCGCCCAAGCGGCCCCTGGCGAGGAGCCCGGGCCCGAGCGGGCCGGACCGGTCCTCCCCGACAGGCGGGAGTGTTCTCAGGGCCGCCCGGACCTCCGGCGACATGTGGTCGAGCTGCCAGCGGATCTCGTCATCGACGGCGTCCGGCCGGCCGGGCTGCGCGAGGCCGGCGGCCAGGATCGCATACGCGGCGGCCCCCAGCGCATGCGCGCCCATGTGGCAGACGGCGACGGCCTGCCCGGCGGCGTGGGCCGCCGCCGCGGCGGCCGGCGTCTTCACGTCCCCGGGAGCGATGCCGCCCGCGAACCGGCGGCGGATCTCGTCGGCGGTGTTGAGCTCGCCCCGGGCGAACGCGCGGGTCCGGGCGATGAGCGCTCGAGGGCGGTCGTCACCCGGCGCCTCGGCCTCGAACAGCCCGAGCACCCGCTCGGCACAGTCGGCAGCCCATGCGGCGACGAGCCGCCGGTCGGCTTCGCTCAGCGTCTGGGGAGATGCCACCACGCTCCTCTCCTGGCGACGGGGCCTCGGTCGGAGGATAGTCGACCGTCCACGTCGTGCCCTCGTGGCGGACCGAGCCCCCGGCTGCGCCGCGCCAAGACGTTGACGCGGCCACGGCCGCGTCCGTAGGCTGTTGCACGGAACCACACGCGGCGTGCAGGAGGACTGGCGTGACGATCGAAGGGACGAACCGCGTGAACGTCGTACTCGACCCGGAGCACGCGGCACGCCTGCGCCGGCTTGCCCAGCGGACACACCTCAACCCCGGCACGCTGGCGCGTTCGCTCCTCTCCTCCGCGCTCGATGCCGCGGACCCAGATCCGGCCTCGGTCACCGCCCTCCTGGACGCCACACCCGGCGCCTGGGACGATGCCCAGGCAGGCCTCGCCGACGCCCACGCCGGACGGGTGATCCCGCTCGACGAGCTCTGAGCGGTGGCTCGGCTCGTCGTCGCCGAGCGAGCGCAGGCCAACCTGCGAGCGATGATCCGGACGCACAGCCTCCCCGAGAGCACGCGGGAGCGCGTGCGGATGGCGATCGCCCCGCTCGCCGAGTTTCCGCAACTCGGACCCCGACTCCAGGGTCGGTGGGATCAGTTCCGCTTCGTCCTCGGGCCATGGCCCTGGATGCTCGTCATCTACCGCTGGGACGAGGCGACCGACACCGTGATCGTGATCACGATCCAGGACGCTCGATCCTCCCTCGCTGCGACCTCCGGGAGATAACGGAGGCCTGCTCGGGCGATGCGCCGTCGCCCCGTCCGGGTCGATCACGACGCGCAGGTACGGACGCCCGCCGGCGTCCGGGTAGTCGGCCGTCCACGTCGCGCCGTCGCGGCGGATCGAGTCGGGATCGAGCAGGCCCAGGCCGATGTACGGCAGGTCGAACGGGCGCGGGGTTATCCCTCGTCTCCTTCGATCCGCACCCCCGCTCGACGAGCGGCAGGTCCCGGTTGATGAACAGTCGGTAGTCGACGAGCTTGGCGCGAGTGTCGGACGGGGGCGTGCCAGCTTGGATGGCACGGCGCGCTCGCCAGTTCGAGTCCGGCTACCCGTAGGTTTGGTCGATCGGCTCCGCCGCTCGCAGCTGTTCCGACGCGTTTGGCGAGACTCGCGAGAGTAGATCGAGGCTCGACGGTATCGAGGCGGAGGACACCTCGACGCCCGACGAGAACCCCGTGTGAAGAATCTCCGCGGGGAGCCGGCTGGAGATACGCGACTCGTACTCCGCGTCGACCGCCTCGATGTAGGTGCGCACGTCCACGCCGCGGAGCGCCGCCTCGCGCACGACGGTCTCCCCTACCTGCCTACCGCTCAGGAGGAGCAACGGGTAGCGATCGGCGAAGACCTCACGCTGCGCCGAAGGCGTGTAGTAGCCGGTCGTGACGAAGGAACCAATCCAGCCCCGGTCGAGGCGTGCGACAGTTCGCGCCAGATCGAGACCGCTGGTGGCGGGAGCCTCCCCGGCTTTGCACTTGGCCTGACCGAGGACGACCAACTCCAGTGCGGCATCGTGCGCACCGAGGTCGAGACGCCCGACGAAGTCGATGCCGCCGTCGCCGGCTCGCTTCGTGATCCATCCTCGCCGGTAGATCCCGCTCTCACTCAACGCGGCACCCGTGATCTCCGACGCGAGCCCCTCGAACCTGTGCTCGCCTACGCCGCTCCAGCTTCCGCCGGTCTTGTAGTGCTGGATGACGGCCTGAAGAGCGGCCTCCGCGGGCGTGCCCGGATCCGGCCGCTGATCCGCAGGCTGGAGGACGCGGAACCGGGCGACCGACTGGCGCACCTGATCCAGAACGCCGTGGCCGTTCTGCACCCATCGCTGCCAGCTCTCAGGTGCCAGCTTGAGGCACTCTGTCGCCGACCAGGTCGGATCGCGGCGCGCAGCGATCCAGTTCCACGGCAATTCGAGGTTCTCCGGACCGAGGTCCAGGAGCGTGCAATCGAACGCGTAGTTGGTGAACAGCCGATCGTGCCTGTCGACCTGAACGACGCGCTCCGCCCTATCGATGACACCGACCCCGATGAACCGCCAGAATCCCTTCTGACGGCCCGCGTAAGGCACGCCCTCGAAGAACAGTAGGGGCGCAGCCATCAATCGGTCGGCGACGCTGTTCGAGCGATGGAGCGCGAACTGCTCCATGAGGGCACGGTTCCCGGGTGCCGTGAGCGGATCAGCGCCACGTTCCGGCTTGTTGTCGCCGTAGTAGCGCACGTGCCCGGCGAACGGATCCAACTCGTCGTGCCACGGCGTCCAGTCGGATCCCGCTCGATGCGGCTTTGACGAGATCATCGCCGCCGGCCTTCGCCGCCCGTCGGCGGCGCGCACCATCGTTATGGCGTCGATCCCATGGTCCAACTGCACACGAGCTGCCGCGGAGAGGCCGGGCCACGGAGGCCATCGAGTGGCGTTGAACAGGTTCCGAACACCATCGACGAACTCCAAGTCCGGGCCTGGACTTGGTTTCGCGTACCGATACAGGTCGAACAGTTTCACTCGGCGGCGAGTCTAGTCTCTGGCGTCAGTCTCGCGAGCGGTCCGGCTACCGCAATCGCTAACCGACATTTCCACGAGACGAGCCAGCGCGTTGGCGAGGCGCATCTGGCGCGGGGTGCGGCACTGGACGCGGATGAGCTCGGGGCTGGCGACGACGAGGGCCAGGCAGCGCGCCCGGGACGACGCGACGTTGAGCCTGTTCAGGCTGTACAGGAACTCCATGCCGCGCGGGGCCTCGGCGGCGGAGCTGGTGGCCATCGAGTAGATCGAGATCGGCGCCTCCTGACCCTGGAACTTGTCGACAGTCCCGACCCGGACGCCGGGGATGGTCCGGGCGATCCCGCGGACCTGCGCGTTGTACGGGGCGATCACGAGTGCATCCGCGGTGGAGAGCGAGTGAAGCTCGCCGTGTACGTCGGTGAAGGTCCCGCCGTGCGCACGTAGATCGGCGAGTAAGCCGGCGATAAGCTCGGCCTCCTCGGGCGACTCGTTGCGGTTGCCGGCATGCTCGACCGGCACCCAGCGGATCCCGACCCCGTCGAGCAGGCCCGGCCCGGTCAGCGCCTGGCGCTCCGTGCCCGCGGCCGGTCGGAGCTGGCCGGCGTAGAAGACCTCCGACGTGTACCGGCAGATCTCCGGGTGCAGGCGCCACGTCTCCTCGAGGAGCAGGCCCAGGTGCGGCGGCATGGTCGGCGCGCCGTCGAGCAGGTGCCCGAGCGCCGACGTCTCCGCGCCGGGTGGGTGCGCGCCACGGACGGGCTGCTCGAGCTGCTGCGGGTCGCCGAGCAGGACCAGGTTGTCGGCCGCGGGCGCGACGGCGACGAGGTTGGCGAGCGACACCTGGCCGGCTTCGTCGACGACGAGCAGGTCGAGCGACCCGGCCATGTCCTGCTTCGACCAGACCCACGCGGTCGCCCCGACGACGTCGACCTCGCCGTTCGCGAGGGCGTCGCGGACGGCCTCGGGCGTCTTGAGGCAGCGCGCGTCGTGGCAGGTCGGGTCCTCGCCATTGCCCGGCTTCTGGCCGATCCGGACGGTGACGCCGCGCTCCTTTGCCTTTTCGGCGACCTTGTCGAGCAGGTTCCCGATGACCTTGTGGCTGTTGGCGGTGATCCCGACGCGGCAGCCGCGCTCGACGAGGTCGACGATGAGCTCGCCGCCGGCCGTGGTCTTGCCGGAGCCGGGCGGCCCCTGGACGGCGAGGTACGAGTGGTCGAGCGCTGGTGCGAGGCGGCGCAGGGCGGCGACGCCGTGCTCGCCGGGGAGGCGCAGGCCGGGGGAGGAGCCGGCGGCGCCCGCTTCGACGCGAGCGTCGGCTCGCGCGGGAGCGTCGGCTCGCGCGGGAGCGTCGGCTCGAGCGGGAGCGTCGGCTCGAGCGGGAGCGTCGGCTCGAGCGGGAGCGTCGGCTCGCGCGGGAGCGTCGGCTCGAGCGGGGGGTTCGCGGGCCGCGAGCGCGGCCGCTTCCCCGGGAGTGGATTCGCGGCCGGTCCGCTCCCCCTCGACGAACCGCGGCGGCCGGCGCAGCAGCAGGTCGCGCACGGCTCGGTACTCGCCCTCGGCGGCGATCCCCCGGTCGGCGACCCAGCCACCCACCCGCAGCAGGCTCTCCTTCTGGTCGGTGGTCCGGACGACGTCGAGCGG